>JANXRO010000186.1 GCA_025356765.1 Hyphomicrobiales bacterium
AAAGGATCGATCACACCCTTGGAAGATCCGGCAAGCGCAGCAATGGTTGTGCCGCCGTGGGCTTTGGCAAACATTTTTTCAAACATATGCATCATAAAAGCGCCGCGCGTGCTAGAAGACCGCGCACCCAAAACAACGCCCACCAAACGCCTGTCATCACGTTTTGTCGATGTGACAAGATTATAGCCAGAGTCTGCGATATATCCGGTTTTGATGCCATCTGTTCCGGCATAGTGTTCCACCAACTTGTTGTGGGTGCGAACAGTGCGGCCATGAAACTGAAATTCAGTGATGCGGAAATAGGGATAATATTGCGGAAAGTCGCGCATCAGGCGCAGGCCCAAAGTGGCCATATCCCTTGCCGTTGTATATTGCTGCGGGTTGGGCAGGCCAGAGGCGTTGCGAAATGTTGAATTGTTCATGCCAATGGTGTGGGCAACGCGCGTCATTCTTGCGGCGAAGTTCGATTCCGTGCCGCCCAGGTTTTCACCAATCGTTGCGGCCACATCGTTGGCGGATTTGGTGACGAGTGCTTTAATGGCTTCATCCACCGTTATGGTGCTGCCGGCGCGCAAGTTCAGTTTTGAAGGCGCCATGGACGCAGCGCGGGCAGACACATGCAATTTTGAATCGCGATTTATGCGGCCAGCCTTTAGATCTTGGAACAACACATAAAGTGTCATCATTTTTGTAAGCGATGCAGGGTGGCGCAAGCCATCGGGCTCATCTTGAAATAAAATCTGGCCAGTGCGTGCATCAACCGTGATGGCAGAAAACTTTGGGCTGGCGCTTGCTGGCGGAACAGCAATTGCGGAAAGGGCCAGCGCACATACCAATGCCCGGCAGATTAATTTATATCGCTTCGTCAATTTCATAATCCACCATTACACGGCCTTTCGGCCAAACTTCAACCGCCGTCCCTGCAGTTTGAGTGTTAATATTTAACGGACAAGGCCTTACCATTGGGTAAAAATGAGTCGCTTCTTAATTCTTCAAAGATCTCTAACGTGAAAAATGGTGCAACGCAATATAGTGCTTGACATTATGTTGCAGTGCACATATATGTCTGTCATCGAGACGTTATTACTCACACACACACCGGAGAGAGCCATGATGAAAACATTTGAAGATATGCAATCCATGAACAAAGAAGGCCTTGAAGCCGCTGCCGCATCAAGCGCTGCTTTGACCAAGGGTTATCAAGCTGTTGCACAAGAATATGCTGATTTCTCGAAGAAGTCTTTCGAAAAGTCTGCTGCTGTTTGGGAAAAGGCTGTTGCCTTGAAGTCTTTTGACAAGGTTGTTGAAGTTCAACAAACATTTGCCAAAGAAAGCTTTGATGCAGCGATTGCTGAATTCACAAAGCTTGGCGAAATGTATGTTGATGCCGCCAAGAATGCTTTCAAGCCATTTGAAGCTTCGCTTGCTGCTTTCGGTGTTAAGGCTCCAACACTGTAATTTTTAAACAAAGACCATTTTTGAAGAACCCGCCGATAACTGTTGGCGGGTTTTTTGTTATTGAAGTTCGATCATCACCGGAACGTGGTCTGATGGCTTTTCATGGCCGCGCGCATCACGGTGAATTTCCGCCGCCATAAGCATATCAGCCGCTTGAGGCGAAAGCAGCAGATGATCGATTCTGATGCCGTTGTTCTTGGGCCACGCGCCGGCCTGATAATCCCAGAAACTATATGCGCCTTGCTCTTGCGGATGAAGTGCGCGGAATGATTCTGTCAGGCCCAGATTGACCAGCGTTTGATAGGCTGCACGGGTTTGCGGAAGGAAAAGCGCATCAGAGAGCCAGTTTTGTGGATGTTTTGCATCCACTGCAGCCGGTATCACATTGTAATCGCCAGCTAAAACAAACGCGTCTTCGCTTTTTAAAAGCTGTTGGGCATGGGCGACAAGGCGTTCCATCCAGCCCAATTTATAATCATATTTGGGGCCGGGCGCTGGGTTGCCGTTGGGAAGATAAAGTGCCGCTACGGTGACAGGTCGTGAAGCGCCAAACACCGTGCCGGAAATAAACCGCGCCTGTTCGTCAGAGGCATCGCCGGGCAGGCCACGTTGAACATCTTCAATTTTTCCACGCGCCAGAAGGGCCACGCCATTATAGGTTTTTTGGCCATGAACGGCGCAGGTGTAACCCAATTCCTCAAATGCAGCTGTTGGAAAATTGTGATCTTCGCATTTCAATTCTTGCAGGCAGAGCACGTCGGGTTTTTCGTCTTTCACCCATGATGTGACTTGCTCAAAGTGGGCTTTGATGGAGTTCACGTTCCATGTGGCAATGCGCATGAATTAAAGAGAAAAGCTGGTGCCGCAGCCGCACGACGATTTTGCCTGCGGGTTGGCAATGCGGAACGATTGGCCCATCAGATCATCCACAAAATCAACGGTGGAGCCTTGCATGTGCATCAATGATGTCGAATCGACCAAGACCGTGGCACCATTGCGTTCAATGGTGATATCATCTGCTTCTGGTGTTGCTGATAAGGAGAATTCATATTGAAAGCCCGAACAACCGCCGCCGTTGACTGCGATGCGCAAGCTGGCTGGCGCATGGGTTTTGGCGGCAACTTCATTGATGCGGTTAAAAGCGCGTTCGGTAACGTTGATCTGGGTCATGTTGCAGATTTGGGGGCAAAGGGCCAAAACGTCAATGGGTCAAAATTGAGCGGTGCCGAAGCGTGATTGCGGCCTTTGCTTCGCATGCCAAGGAATCGCGCGGGCGGGTTATCCCAGAAGCTGAGATTGCCCATCGCAGCTGTTTTGCACGAGACAGGGACAGGATTATCCATTCATCGGCGTTTCGCCGTTTGAAGCAAAAAACCCAGGTATTTGTTTTCCATGAAGGCGACCATTTTCGAACGCGCCTGACCCATTCGCTGGAAGTGGCTCAAGTTGCCCGTTCGCTGGCCCGCACTTTAAAGTTGGATGAAGATTTGACTGAGGCTTTGGCCTTGGCGCATGACCTTGGCCACACGCCGTTTGGCCACGCAGGGGAACGCGAGCTTGATGAGTTGATGCGGCCCTTTGGCGGCTTTGACCACAATGCCCAAACGCTGCGCATTGTGACCAAGCTTGAACGCAAATATGCAAATTTTGATGGCTTGAACTTAACGTGGGAAACGCTTGAAGGCTTGGTGAAACACAATGGGCCGATTGTGGATGGCGAGGGCCATGCCATTGGCCCTTATGCCAAAACTGGTTTGCCCGTGGCTATTGTAGAATATGTGCAGGCGCATGATTTGCGGCTTTCAAGTTTTGCATCGGCCGAAGCGCAAGTGGCGGCACTTTCTGATGACATCGCCTATAACGCCCATGATGTTGATGATGGTTTGCGCGCCAAGCTTTTTAACATCATTGATTTGGGCGATGTGCCGTTGGTGGGCAAAGCCTTGGGCGATGTTTTGAAGGCCTATCCCAAACTTGAAACCGCGCGTGTGATCCATGAAACGGTGCGGCGATTGATTTCAGCAATGGTGGCAGATGTTCTTGAACAATCAGGCCGCAATATTACGCAGGCAAAGCCAAAAACGGCAGATGCCGTGCGCGATTTGGGTGTGCCACTGATTAGTTTTTCCGCGCAGATGCGTGAAAACAACCGGGTTATGCAAAGCTTTCTTTCAAGCAGCATGTATCGCCACCCGCGGGTTCTGGAAATTATGGGCAGGGCGCAACGGGTTATCCGTGATTTGTTCAATGCCTTTATGAATGATGAAAAACTTCTGCCAGCTGATTGGCGTGAAGACCATCCGATTAGTGACACCAGCAATTATGCCAGACAAGTTTGTGATTTTTTGGCAGGCATGACAGATCGCTATGCGCTGGATCAACACAAGCGCTTGTTTGACCTTGACCCGCTTTTTCGTTAGGGCATTTTTATTTGACGAAAGTTTTAAATGAATCTGTTTTTACAATTTCAAGATGTTGTTGTGCAGGCTTTGCATGATGTGGCTGCTCTGGGCAAAATTCCGGCCGGGTTTGACACATCGAAGATAACGTCTGAGCCGCCGCGTGATTTTACGCATGGCGATATTTCAACCAATGCTGCCATGGTTTTGGCCAAGCCTGCCGGCATGGCTCCCCGCGCCTTGGCTGAACTGCTTTTGCCATTGTTAAAGGCGCATGCCGACGTGGTGGATGCCAGCATTGCGGGGCCAGGTTTTATTAATTTGAAATTGGCAGACGCAGTTTGGCCAAGGTTTATTCAATCAGCGCTTGATCAGGGCGATAAGTTTGGCTCTGCCACATTGAAGCGGCCCGTTAAAGTGAACGTGGAATATGTTTCAGCAAACCCCACTGGGCCATTGCACGTGGGCCATTGTCGGGGCGCTGTTTTTGGTGATGCGCTTGCATCGCTTTTAGATTTTGCTGGTTATGATGTGACCAAAGAATATTACATCAACGATGCTGGCGCACAGGTTGATGTTTTGGCGCAATCTGCGTTTTTGCGGTATCGCGAAGCACTGGGTCAAGACATTGGTGAAATTCCATCTGGGCTTTATCCCGGTGATTATTTGAAGCCCGTGGGCCAAGCTTTGGCACAGGAATTTGGCGATAAGCTTTTAGGCACAAATGATTGGTTGCCCATTGTGCGTGATAAAGCCATTGCCATGATGATGGATATGATCCGCGCTGATCTTGCTGCGCTGAACATCAAACAGGAAATTTTCTTTTCAGAAAAATCATTGCAAACTTCTGGCGCTGTTGAAAGCGCATTGGCCACTTTGGAGAAGGCTGGCCAAGTTTACGTGGGCAAACTTCCGCCACCCAAGGGTGAAACACCTGTGGATTGGGAAGACCGCGACCAGACGCTGTTTCGCTCCACCGCTTTTGGTGATGATACTGATCGTGCGCTGAAAAAGTCAGACGGCAGTTTTACATATTTTGCATCGGATGTTGCTTACAGCCAAAATAAAATTGCGCGCGGCTTTGACCAATTGATTTATGTCTTGGGTGCAGATCACGGCGGCTATGTAAAACGCCTGCAAGCAGTGGCATCTGCTTTTGCCGGGCCCGGCAAGGTTTTGGTTGATGCGAAATTGTGCCAACTTGTAAAACTTTTGCGCAATGGCGAACCCGTCAAGATGTCCAAACGGGCAGGGGAATTTGTTACCTTACGCGAGGTGGTTGATGAAGTGGGCCAGGACGTGGTTCGGTTTATGATGCTTTATCGCAAGAATGAAGCACCTTTGGATTTTGATTTTGCCAAGGTGACAGAGCAATCGAAAGACAATCCGGTGTTTTATGTTCAATATGCCCATGCGCGGATTTGTTCAGTTTTGCGCAATGCGCCCGCTGGCATGAATGCTGAAATTGACTTCAGTTTGTTAACGGATGACGCAGAAAAAGCGATAATTCGGAAAATTGTTGAATTTCCGAGGGTTATTGAGGCTTCTGCACAAGCCCATGAACCGCACCGAATTTCGTTTTATCTCTATGATTTGGCGAGCGAATTTCATTCTTTATGGAATAAGGGCAAAGAACTGCCGCAATTAAGGTTTATTTTGCAAAACCAAGATAATGTAACCTTAACGAGGCTCGCTTTCCTCAGGGTGATTCGCTATTGTTTAGCAAATGGTCTGGGGGTTCTCGGCGTTAGGCCCGTCGAGGAAATGTAGGAACAAAGAGTATGGACCAAAATTCTGAGAACGGCACAGATAAACGCAATTGGCGTGAACGCTTAGGCATTGGCGCGGCCGATGGGCAAAAAGCTATGCCTAAAGCCGCCGACGGTTTTAAGCCCGCTGAAGCACCAGTGGCAGCTGCCGCACCGCGTCCGGCTTCCCCTGCACCTGTGCGGGCGGCACCAATGGCCCCACGGCCGGCACCACGCCCTGCAACGCCGGTGGCACCGCGCGCAGCCCCCGTGGCCGCTGATGCTTTAGCAAATAAATTAAAAACCCAGCGGGAAGCCGCAGAAAAGCTGGCTGTGCAACGTGTGCAAGCCGCCAAGCAAAAAGCTGAAGCTTCAATTGCGCAAGCAACAAATACAACTGGCAAGCCCAAGTTTTCATTCGCTGACGAAGAAGCTAAATTGGCGGGGCAGCAACAGCCACAATCTCAGCCTGTTGCCCAAGTGCAGCGGCCTATTCAAACACAACCGCCGCGCCCAGCACCACAACAGCCTTATTCGCCTCCACCAAATCCTTATGCAGGCCAAGTGCAGCCACCGCGCCCGCAGCTTGGGGTTAACCCGGGTTATGTGATGCCGCCTGCCTATCCGCAGGGCCAGCCTTATAAACCCATGCCGCCCCAACAGGGCTATCAACCGCAATATCAGCAACCGCCTTATCAACAGCCGCCAGCGTATCGGCCAATTGACCCCAACACGGGTTATACGCCACAGCCCGGCTATAACCCCAATATGCGTCCGCAATATGTGCCGCCTTCTGCACAACCTTCACAAGGGCAACCACCACGCTTGCAGGTTCCGCCGCGTGCGGGCGCGGGTTCAGGTTTTGCACCCAATCCACGGCTTACAAACCCGCCACAACGCACGCCGCAAATGCCTATGGCAGGTGATGACGGCGAGGATGATGTATTTGAACAGCCCCAAATGCGGCCAACACGGCGCGCCACAGCGGGCGAATATCAACAGGCTTATCGCAATGAAGTGGCTTATGAAGAAGAACCACAGCGTTCCAATGGTTTGTGGATGATTTTGGGCCTTGCCGTATTGGGCCTGCTTGTGGCCATTGGTGCGGTTTTGGGCTATTCGCATTATTTGAAGCCACAGCTTTCATCAAGTAATGGCGGCACTGTTCCGGTGATTGCAGCACCTGCAACGCCCACGAAAGTTGTGCCTGATAAAACTTCAGCCGCATCTGATCAGCCAGTTAAAAAACTGATTTATGACCGCATTGAAGGTGACCATGAGGTTCCGGGCGGGCAAGTTCAATCCACCGAAGAGGCGCCAGCACAACCTGCAGGCAGCGGCACCAACATTGCCCCTCCGGTTGATCCGAATAAAGCCGCAGCCCCGGTTGATAGCACGGGCACGGGTGCCGATGGCGTGCCATTGCCGCTTCCTCCCCCTCCGGGGGGTGGCACTGGCCAGCAAGGGTCAATCGAGCCTTCTGACAAAACGGATATTGCCAACGTAACCCCAGCCGCCGAACAGAGTTCGGCGGCTAATTTATCACAAAGCACTGCTTTGGCTGGTCAAACCCAAATTACCCCGACAGATGCAAAAATAGCCGATATTGCCCCGCCACCTGTGCCGGGTTCTCAGCCAGCGGCAAAACCTTTGACCGTGGCCAGCAAACCTCAACCTGTGCAACCCGTGCAGGCAAAGCAGCCCACCAAACTTGCCGATGCTGGCACGCAAGGGTCGGAAGAGATTGGTGCAGAAAAGCCTGTGGTTGCGAAGAAATTGCCGCTTGCAACGGCAGCAAAGCCAACCAAGTCGCTTGGTGCCAACCCGGTGGTTTTGGTTCCACCATCGAATATTGCTGAACCAACCGTTTTTGCAAAGCCCAAAGCGAAATCAAAAACAGCTGTTGCTTTGGCCGAGCCTGATGCACCTGCGGCGCCTGCAGATGGCAACAGTATTTATGGCGGCGGCACGGATGCAGCCGCAACGCCAAGTTTTTCAGGAACAGATGTAACCCAACCTAAAAAAACCAAATCTATTTTTGATTTGTTCAAGGCAAGCAATGCGCCCGCAACGCCTGCCGCAGCCACAACTGTAGCACCACCTGCTGAAACTGTGGTGGCACCCGTTGTGCCAACAAAACCTGCTGCGCAGGTTGCAATGGCGGCACCGCAAGCTTCAGCGCCAGCGGCGGGAACGGGGGCTTATGTGGTGCAACTTGCTTCTTTCAAATCGCGTGCAGAGGCCACTGCTGAATATCAACGTCTGGGTGCCAAACACGGGCCAATCATCACACGATATGCGCCGATTATCGAGGCCGCACAGGTTGCAGGATCAACGCGGTATCGCTTGAACCTGGGGCCAATGGCCTCTACAAGCGTCGCTTCTAGCGTTTGTTCGTCGCTTTTTGCGGCGGGCGAGCGTGATTGCATAGTACACCGCCAATAAATCAATTTTTAGCGGGGGCTAAATGACCATACGCGCTTTCATCAGCGGCTGTTCTGGCTTATCTTTGTCTTCGGACGAGGTGGCTTTTTTCAAAAAATTTCAGCCTTGGGGTTTAATTCTTTTTAAGCGAAATTGCGACACCCCCGCCCAGATCAAAGCGCTTACGAAACAGTTTCGTGATGCGGTTGAACGCAGAGATGCCCCTGTGTTTATTGATCAAGAAGGCGGACGTGTGCAGCGCCTGGGGCCACCACACTGGCCCAGATATCCGCAGGCGCGGGCTTTTGGTGAACTTTATCAACGCAACGCAACCTTGGCAGTGCGCACGGCACGCAACATTGGGCGATTGATGGCCAAGGATTTGTATGATCTTGATATTACATCAAGCTGTTTGCCAGTGCTTGATGTGCCACAGGCTGGCGCCCATGACGTGATTGGCAACCGGGCTTATGACTTGCGCCCTGAAACGATAGTAATTCTGGCAAATGCCCACACATCTGGCCTGCTTGATGGCGGCGTTTTGCCGGTTATGAAACACATTCCGGGCCACGGCCGCTCTATGGTGGACAGCCACTATGATTTGCCCGTTGTTAAAACCAAACGCATGGAATTGGAAATCGTTGATTTTTTCCCGTTTGCGGCTTTGGCCAACATGCCCATGGCGATGACGGCCCATGTGGTTTACGAAGCGCTTGATGCAGAAAATCCGGCAACACTTTCGCGCAAAATTATTCGTGATGTTGTACGCAAAGTGATTGGTTTTCAGGGCCTGTTGATGACCGATGATCTTTCGATGAAAGCCTTGGGCGGTTCGATGGAAGAAAAAGTGGCACGCGCTTATGATGCCGGTTGTGATATGGTTTTACATTGCAATGGTGTGTTTGATGAGATGCAGGCCGTTGGATCGGCTGCAACTTTACTAAGCGCCAAAACTGCTAGACGGGCCAAGGCCGCCCTGAAGATGCGCCGCAAACCATTGGCCTTTGACGAAAAACAGGCCATGCGCGATCTTGAGGCAATCCTTGGTACTTAAGAGCTGTTTTTAGGGGATAAATTGTCCTAAACAGTCGAATTGTTGCTGCAATGATGGCAAACCCTTCGCTTAAGGAGAACAGCTTGGCCGACAACGAAAACACTGGAGCACCAACAAATGCGTGGCCGGATGACATGCCAAAGCAGGCAGCTGCAATGTTGTCTGATGAACTGATTGTTGATGTGGATGGTTTTGAAGGGCCATTGGATTTACTGCTCGAACTGGCACGGGCGCATAAAATTGATTTGGCGCAAATTTCAATTCTGGCTTTGGCCAATCAATATCTCGATTTTATTGATCGTGCCAAGGTGATGCGGATTGATGTGGCCGCTGATTATTTGGTGATGGCGGCCTGGCTTGCCTATCTTAAATCCAGATTGCTGATCCCAGCACCGCCCAACAGCGATGAAGTCGCTCCGCAAGACATGGCGGCAAGGTTGGCATTTCGGTTGCAGCGGCTTGCTGCCATGCGCCAGTCTGCTGAAGAATTGATAAAGCGGCCTCAACTTTCGCATGATGTGTTTGCCCGCGGCGCACCCCAGCCCTTGGTGGTGGATGTTCAGCGCGAATATGGCGACAATCTGATCGATCTTCTCAAAGCATATGCCGATCGCCGCCAACGCAAAGTGGTACGCCAGACTTACACTGTGAAGCGGCAAACCACATGGTCTATCAAAGAGGCGCGTGAGGCTATAGAGCGCCTTGTGGGGGCCATGGATGAATGGGGTGCTTTTGATATGTGGCTGGAGCGCTATCTGGCCACGGCTGAGACCAGGCGTTCAGTGCGGGCATCAAGTTTTACCGCCAGCTTAGAGCTTGCCCGAGACGGGCGCATTGAACTTCGCCAAGACGAGGCGTTTACGCCACTTTATGTGCGCAGGCGCAATTCAGCTTTGGAAAAGCAGGAAGATCACTTATGAACGCCCAACCCATGATGAACCAAGATGAAGAAACCGGTGAAGACGTTCAAGAAGCCGTGGTGACGATGCACCCGATGGCAGACCGTGGCCAAAATTTGCGCATTGTTGAGGCAATGTTGTTTGCCGCCGCTGAACCCATTGCGATGGATGCATTCAAAGAATTTTTGCCTGAGGGCACAAACGTTGAAAGTATATTGGCGGATTTGACTGAAAATTATGCCAATCGGGGTGTGAACATTGTTCAGGTTGCTGGCAAATTTGCTTTGCGCACGGCGGCCGACATGGGCGCTATTCTGAGGCGTGAGAAAACTGAACAGAAACGTTTGACCAAAGCCGCACTCGAAACGCTGGCCATTATCGCCTATCACCAACCCACAACGCGGGCGGAAATTGAAGATGTGCGCGGCGTTGCAATTTCAAAAGGTACCTTGGATAATTTGCTGGAAATTGGCTGGGTGAAAATGCGCGGGCGGCGCAAAACACCGGGCAGGCCTGTGACTTATGGAACAACCGAAAGTTTTCTCGACCATTTCGGTTTGAACGAATTGACAGATTTGCCGGGCTTGCAGGAATTGAAATCAGCTGGCCTGCTGGATGGTAATTTGCCACCCGGCTTTGATATTCCAATGCCCAGGCTTTCCGATGATTTGACTGCTGATGAAGATCCACTCGATGGAACAGAGCAAATGCCGCTTGAAATGCACCTGCCTGAAGATAGCGCGCCTGAGGCGAATTCTTAAGCGTTTACCTTAACGGTTCATCCTTAATTTTGATTCACCATTGTTTACCATAGGTTACGCTGGATTTTTCAGCCGTGGACCTTCATAGATTATTTAACAAATTTTGAATGCGTCTGGTGTGCATCTCTCCGAGCCCCAGACAATACTCCAAGGGACGGTGCCTTGCTTCAGCACCAAGATGCCGTCCCCAGCATATTTTGAATTAAGCGCATCGAATAAAGCGAAAAGCCTTGGGGTCAGGCCCGCCGCATCTCCTGATTTCAGGGCCTCTGTCGGCCTGGGTATGAACCGAGTGGCCTCCTCGTTCACCAAAAACCCAGGCCGACAACTACCTTCCCAAAAAATGCATAAAAAAAAGCGCCGGAATTACCAGCGCTTGATTTGTCTTGAAGAACCAATCTTACTTGATTTTGGTTTCTTTAAATTCCACATGCTTGCGCACAACGGGATCATATTTTGTGAACGAGAACTTTTCAGTTTTCGTGCGTGAGTTCTTCTTGGTCACGTAAAAGTAACCTGTGTCAGCAGTGGATGCCAACTTAATTTTGATAACGTTGCCTTTGGCCATAATGGACTCCGAATGATTTGAGGCTGGATAGACCTCAAAGGACGACGAATGTCAAGTTTCCTGAATAGCGTCAATTTCGCCGCCAAAACCATGCATGCGGGCGGCCCATTGCAGGCCCACAATTGTGCCTTTGATGCGCGGCAACAGCCACAGTGAAAGTGCGGTGATAAAGAGTGGCCAAATGACCATTTGGGGCAGCATGGGCGGCTCATAATACCGCTCTACAAACCACACCATGGGAATCACAAGGTGGCCCACCACGATGATGGTGAAATAGGGGGGCGCATCGTCGGCACGTTGATGGCTAAAATCTTCGCCGCAATGGTCACACTTGGGGGCAACTTTTAAATAGCTGCTCATCAAATGGCCTTGGCCGCAAGACGGGCAGCGCATCTTAAACCCGCGCCACATGGCCTGTTTTATTGAACGGATCATCTGCGTCTGCCTTTCTGTTGGCCGCGTTTTTGCGGCTTTCCGGCGCGGCCTTCTGAGACCATTTCAAAGCGCAAGCCACCCTTGATGGGAGCAACTTCTAGAAGCTTTACTTCAACCCTGTCACCGAGTTGGAATGTCTCACCCGTGCTTTGGCCCGCAAGGCTGTGGCGAACTTCGTCATAGATAAAATAATCGCGACCCAAGCTGCTGACAGGCACAAAACCATCTGCACCACTGGTGTCCAACACGATGAACAAGCCAGCGCCCACAACGCCTGAAACCTTGCCCTGAAACTTTGCGCCGATATGCGGTTCTAAATATGACGCGATCAATCGATCATTGGTTTCACGCTCGGCCACTTGTGCGCGGCGTTCGGCAATGGCGATCATCTCAGCAGTTTCATCAAGCTTGGAAATATCAGAGTCACTCAAACCATCGCTACCTGCACCTAAAGCCGTGATCAAAGCGCGATGCACAATCAAATCTGCATAGCGCCGGATGGGCGAGGTGAAGTGGGCATATCGGCGAAGGCTGAGGCCGAAGTGCCCTAAGTTTTGGGGGCTGTATGTTGCCTGTGCTTGGCTGCGCAAAACCACATCATGCACCAGATGTTCAAAATCTTCGCCTTTGACAGATTTCAACAACGCATTGAAATGCGAAGTTTTGATCACCTGGCCCAAGGGCAATTCACGGTTCACAGTTTTCAGAAACTGCGCCAGCGTTTTCAACTTTTCTTGTGTGGGGTTATCATGCACGCGGTATAGAAGGGGCACCTTGCGCTTTTCTAGTTCTTCGGCGGCGGCAACATTGGCCTGGATCATAAATTCTTCGATCAAGCGATGTGCATCCAAGCGCGGCGGCACAATAACTTTCGCCACGTTGCCTTTTTCATCAAGAATGATTTTTCGTTCCGGCAATTCAAGTTGCAGCGGCGAGCGCAAGTCTTGGGCTTTTTTAACGGCGCGATAGGCGGCCCAAAGCGGCTTCAATACAGGCTCTAACAGGCCATCAGTTTTATCAGATTGTTTGCCATCAATGGCGGCTTGCGCTTCTTCATAGGCCAGTTTGGCGGCAGAGCGCATGGTGATCCGCGCGAATGAATGGCCAAGCTTTTTTCCGTTTTTGTCAAAGCGCAAAAAACACGCAATGGCTGGGCGAATTTCTTTTTCACGCAACGAACAGAGATCGTTGGAAATCTTTTCGGGCAGCATGGGCACAACAAGATCGGGGAAATAAACTGAATTGCCGCGAAACCGTGCCTCTTGATCCAAGGCAGAGCCGGGGCGCACATAGGCCGCAACATCGGCGATTGCCACAATCACTTTATGGCCGCCCTTATTGTCTTCAGCGACATCAGCCTCGGCGAAAACCGCGTCGTCATGGTCTCGAGCATCGGGTGGATCAATGGTAATCAATGGTGTTGAGGTTAAGTCTGCGCGGCCGGCTTTTGCAAAGTCTTTCAAGCCATCTGCTTCAGCGATAACTTTTTCTGGAAAGCTGTTAGGAATAACATGTTGATGGATGGCGATGAGTGAGATGTTACGAGGATCTGTTATATTTCCCAAACGTTCGCGCACGCGTGCTGCGGGCAAGCCAAAGCCACGATCCCGCGTAATTTCGATTGAAACCAATTCACCATTTTCAGCACCCGCTGCATCGGCGTTGAGAACTTCAAATTCTTGGCGGGCTTTTTTATCAACCGGAATAAGCCTTGCACCTTTGCCTTTTATAACGCGATAAATTGCCAAAAGCTTGGCCGCGCGTGGCCCAAGCACACGCATAACTTTTGCCACATGCTTATATTCATGGTGGTCACGCAAAGCCTCAAGCTTGGCAACGACACGATCCCCAATTTTAGGGGCCTTGCCTTCGCCTGACACAACAAGAATTTTTGCTGCTTGGTCTTGGCCTTCATCTGAAATGAATTGGCCGAACAAGTCACCGTCTTTGTCTTCGCCTTTAACTTCAACCACGCCAACCGGGGGCAGGCCATTTTTGTTGATCAGGCGCTTGCGCTTATTCAGCAGTGTGCCCTTTTTGCTCATATCTTTCAGCAACTGCTTCAAGGCAATCTTGTCGTTGCCCTTCATATCAAAGGCACGGGCAATTTCGCGCTTGCCAACAACACCAGGGGAGTTGGTGACGAATTGCAAAATATCATCAGCACTGGGCATGCCAATGCGATCGGATTTTTGGGCGCGTTTAGGCTGCTTCGACAATGGCTTTTTTCGCTGTCTTTTTCACTGCTTTTTTGGCTGCTTTTTTCGCGGGCTTTTTCTTTGCCGCGGCTTTTTTGGCAGGCTTTTTCTTACCGCCAGATTTTGCCTCACGTTCAGCCAACAACACCAAGGCTTCTTCCAAGGTTATGGTGTCGGTGGTTTTGTCGGAAGGAATGGTGGCGTTGGTTTTGCCGTGTTTGACATAGGCGCCATAGCGGCCCGAATAAATTTCAACATTGCCATCACCATCTGGGTGTGGGCCCAAGTTTTTCAATGCGCCGGGGCGTGCGCGGCTTGATGGGCCTTTGGCACGTTTTTGAGCCAAAATATCAACTGCATGATTAAGCCCAATGGTGAAAACATCTTCTGGGCTTTCCAAGTTGGCATATGTGCCATCATGCAGAATGAACGGCCCAAAGCGGCCAAAGTTGGCCACGATCGGTGTTTGTGTTTCTGGGTGCAGGCCCACTTCACGCGGCAACGATAACAGCCGCAAAGCCTGTTCCAGCTCTATCGTGGCGGGGTTAGTGTTTTTAGGGATAGAGGCGCGTTGTGGCTTTTCACCCTCAACTGTTTCACCCATTTGCAAATAGGGGCCAAAGCGACCAGCCCTGCGGGTTACGTTTTGGCCAGTTTCAGGGTCTTGGCCCAGCAAAATACCTTCAGCGGGCACAGCATCGGCCGAGCCTTCGCCATTCACACTCATCTGCCTTGTATAGCTACAGGTTGGATAATTTGTGCAGCCGATGAAGGAGCCAAAGCGCCCAAGTTTTAAAGACAATTTTCCGTCAGCGCAGGAAGGGCAGGTGCGTGGATCGCTGCCATCAGCTTTGGCTGGAAAAATATGCGGGGCCAGGCTTTCGTTCAAACTGTCGATCACTTGAGTGATGCGCAGGTCTTTCACTTCGCCAAGCGCGGCGGTAAAATCTTTCCAGAATTGGCGAAGCACAACTTTATAATCAAGTTCGCCTGCTGAAATTTTGTCGAGCTGTTCTTCCAAGTTCGCAGTGAAATCAAATTCCACATAGCGCTTGAAAAAGCTTTCCAAGAATGATGTGACAACGCGCCCCTTATCATCGGGGATCAGCCGCTTTTTTTCGATGCGCATATAGCCGCGATCTGAAAGTGTTTTCAGAATTGAAACATAGGTCGATGGACGGCCAATACCCAACTCTTCCAGTTTTTTGATCAATGAAGCTTCCGAATAGCGCGGTGGTGGCTCGGTGAAATGTTGGGTGGGCACAATGGTTTTAACGCCAGTTTTATCGCCCCGCGCCATGGCAGGCAGGCGCTTTGCATCTTCGTCTTCGCCGTCATCAAGGTCTTCATTATAAGCGCGCAAGAAACCATCAAATTTCACAACCGAGCCATTGGCGCGGAAGCTGTGATGTTTGCCATCATGGCCTGTTGTGCCAATATCTGCGGTGGTGCGTTCCATCTCAGCACTTTCCATTTGGCTGGCGATGGTGCGTTTCCAGATCAAATCATAAAGTGCCATTTGTTCTCCATCGAGAACGTCTTTCACCTGATCGGGCAGGCGGCCCGGATCTGTTGGGCGAATGGCTTCATGGGCCTCTTGGGCATTTTTAGCTTTGGTTTTATAAACACGCGGGACTGATGGAACATAAGGCTCACCAAATGTTTTCAAAATTGCGGTGCGCGTGGCGGCAATGGCTTCAGGCGCCATGTCGATGCCGTCGGTTCGCATATAGGTGATCAAGCCCACGCTTTCGCCGCCAATGTCTACTCCCTCATAGAGGCGCTGGGCAATCTGCATTGTTCGGGCTGATGAAAAGCCAAGTTTGCGAGAGGCTTCCTGCTGCAAGGTGGATGTGCGGAAGGGCGCAAAAGGGTGGCGCTTTGCTGGTTTGCTTTCAAGGCTGTCTACGGTGAAGGCTTGGTTCTTGACGGCAGCGGCAATGGCTTTGGCTGATGCTTCATCTGCAATGCCTAATTTTTCCAGCCGTTTGCCATCAATGCTGGCAAGACCGGCTTCAAATTCTTGGCCGGCCGCTGTTGCAAACGTGCCATCAATTGACCAATATTCTTGGCTGCGGAACGCTTCAATTTCCAATTCGCGATCACAAATCAATCGAAGTGCTACAGATTGAACGCGGCCTGCAGAACGTGAGCCCGGCAATTTGCGCCAGAGAACGGGCGATAGGGTGAAGCCCACCAAATAGTCCAAAGCGCGCCTTGCTAAATATGCGTCTACCAAATCGCCATCCACATCGCGTGGGTTGGCCATGGCTTCAAGCACTGATGCTTTGGTGATGGCATTGAAGGCCACACGCTGAACGGTTTTGCCTTTGAGCGCACCTTTTTTCTTCAGCACTTCCATCACGTGCCAAGAAATTGCTTCGCCCTCTCGATCAGGGTCGGTTGCCAGAACAAGGCGGTCGCTGCCTTTCAAGGCCGTTGCAATATCGGCCAAGCGTTTGGCCGACTTGGTGTCGACTTCCCAATCCATTGCGAAATCTTCGTCGGGTTTTACCGATCCATCTTTGGCGGGCAAATCGCGCACGTGGCCAAACGAGGCCAACACAGTAAAGCTGTTGCCCAGATATTTATTGATAGTTTTCGCCTTTGAAGGCGATTCGACAACGACAACGGTCATGCAAATTCCTGAATGAAGGTGGCCGCTTCTAAGGGGGAACCTAAAAAGAGGCAAGTTAAGGTTGATATGGCCTCAAATGTTGTCGAATACAACCCACAGACAACCTTTAGTTTATTAACGTCACTATCGCTCGCGCCTATGTTGTATCGCAGGCCGTTCGGACTGACCTGCGGCGAGGCATCCAAGATCATGAATAAAAGCGTAGCATTCAATCTAACTCCACCTAAAACACACTCTAGTGTTGTACCTAAGCATGTTCCACCACCAAAAGATACAGCGCAGTATATTGCTGATATGGTTTTGGAGCTTCATAATCTGGCAAAAGGTGCTGGCCTACGGCCTTTGCAGAGCCTGCTGGAATCGACCTTTCACGAGGCGTTTTCAGTGGCAAATCGCGTCGCAGTTCCCGAGCATGAACAAGAACGTCTGCGTGAGTTGATTAAAGCGTCTCAATCCTACACATCATAACTTATGCCGAGCCGCACCCGATGGCTCGGCATGAGCGATAACGCGTTTTATGTGGCCAAAAGCTTTTTGCAGCTGAATTTCCACGCGGTCGACCACGCTGTGTACGTTTTCAACGCTCATCGCGGGATCAAAGCGGCAGTGGTAGTGCACAAACAATCTGCCATCAGCTTGCCTGACGCGGATGCTGTGAACATCTCGCATATGGGTTTCTTTTTTTGCCAAGGTTAAAAGTGACTTTTTGATTTTTGCGATGGTCGCGTCGTCTGCCACCAGGCCTCGCAACAATTGTTCGGGCTGTGGTTCGATGTGGCTTTCAACTTCCACATCATCGCCCAAGCTTTGACGAATGGCACCTTCCAATTCGGTTGCCCGTTCATGGGCGAGAAACAGCGTCATTGCGCCATCCACTTCCAAATCAAAGCTTACTGCCAGCTTTCCGGCAATGTTTTGAACTGTTAGATGATGGATGGCCAGCTTGTGTTCAGCAGCGATCACATTTACTTTTTCAATAGCGGTTTCATTATCGACAGCGACAGGAGTGAGGATAAGGCTAACATCTGCGTCGGGCAGCAGGGCCTTGATATCTGCGATAACGCTGGCTTTCAGTCTTTCAATCTCAGTGTTGGGTTTTGAGCGCGGCACATCTGCTGAAAGCGTTAAAAATTGGATGGCACCCACTTGGCGCATGCGCAATTGGCCGACTGTCAAAATGCCTTCATGGCGTTCAACGATTGATATGATGTTTTCGCTGATGCCTTGGGGAGCCCGATCAAGCAAGGTTTCCAGTGTCTGTTCGCCCAGTTTCCAGCCAATCCAAGCGATGAGTGCTGCAACCACCAAAGTGGCGGCAGAATCGGCCCAAGGCAAGCCGAGCCAAATTCCAAAAAGCCCCGCCAGAACGGCCAGTGATCCATAGATATCAGATTCAAAATGCGTGGCATCTGCGGCCAAAGCAGCACTTGATGTTTGTTTGGCGACGGCGCGCAACACGCGAGCACGATTAAGATCAATCGCAATGGCCACGAGCAGCACAGCAATGGCCCACCATTCAATACGAAGCGGAACAGGTTCTGCTAACAGCCTGTGAATGGCTTGATAGGCCACGAACACAGCCGTGAGGCACAGCAACACCGCTTCAAGAAGGGCTGCCACACTTTCAATTTTCGCATGGCCATAATGGTGGTCTTCATCGGCGGGAAGGTCTGCCCAGCGCACGGCGAACCAGGTCATCACGGTTGCGCCAAAATCAATTAAACTATGCAGCGCTTCTGAAAGGACGCCCAACGAACCTGTAAGCACGGCAACCACAAGTTTACCCGCAACGATTAATCCGCTTGCGAACATCGAAAGTTTTGCAGCATTTTGTTTGGTTTCTGACATTTGCGCTCTGTTGAATGAAACAATCTCTTGCGGACAATGCGCCTTTAAGCACAATGACGCGCGATGAGCGAACAAACAAATAGCCTGATTCCAAAACAATCTGCGGCGCGGGCAGGAGCTTTGACGTTCGGTATTCTATTTTTGCTTGAATCGCTTTGTCGTTCTTTCAACTCCAGCGTTTTATCCATTCAGGCTTATGACATTTTGGGTGCCAGCCAAAAGGTTAGCGTTCTGGGAAGCGTGGTTTCGGGCACCGTGTTGTGCGCGACGCTGTTCATGCCGGTGATGTTCGGCAAACTGCGCAGGCGCTGGGCCTATACCATTGGGTGTTGTTTGTTGATTGCGGGCAGTTGTTGCTTGGCCACGTTCACATTGCCGGGCCAAATTGCGGGCACCATGTTGCGCAATGTTGGCGCATCTATCACCAATGTAACGTTGCAACTTTATATTTTAGACCACATCAAAAAAGCCGATTTGACAACAAGCGAACCTTTTCGCTTGGCAATATCCACCGTGTCTTGGGTGGTTGGCCCATTTTCAGGTGTTTGGCTGTACGAGAATTATGGTTCAGTTGGGCCGCAACTGGCTGCCATCTCGGCTGCGATCACCTTGCTTGGCGTATTTTGGTATCTGCGTTTGCATGACGCACAGACATTGCCGGCTGGCACAATGCAGCCGTTCAACCCTTTGGCCAATGCAAGGCACTTTATAGCGCAACCGCGCCTCAGGCTGGCTTGGGCCATTGCGTTTGGGCGATCGTGCTTTTGGGCAACGTTTTTCACCTATGGGCCACTGCTGATGATTGAAAGCGGAATGGAAAAGAAAACCGGTGGTTTGATTGTATCACTCAGCCAGTTGTTTTTGCTTTCAGCTTTTATCTTTGGGCCACTTTCAAAAAAATGGGGGGTTCGCGTCGTTATTGCGTTGTGTTTTTTGATGATTTCCACTGCGTCCTTGGCGGCAGGGGTGGCTGGCATCCACGCGCCCTTGCTGGCGGCTGGGCTTTTATTGGTGGCGGCACTTTTTGCGTCTGGCATTGATAGCGTGGGCGGCATACCGTTCTTGCGTGCCGTCAAACCCCATGACCGCCAAAAAATGGCTGCGGTCTATCGCACCTTCATCGAATGTTCCGATCTCATCCCATCAACCATCTTCATCGTGGCGCTGCACTTCTTTGATGTATCAATTGTCTTCATCATTTTAGGTGCTTGTGTGACTGTTATTGGCATTTTGGTCTGGCGTTATTTGCCGCAATCCATGTAGCTTGCCC
>JANXRO010000339.1 GCA_025356765.1 Hyphomicrobiales bacterium
CCGCGAGAGATTGTGAAACTGAATAATTCTCTTGGTCGATCCATTCGACATTTGGGCCAAGTCGCGCTCTGCCTTGCAAATCCAACGTCACGTGAATACCCAGCCCTCCCGCCACCGGAATGGGATAGATCAAATGCGTGAACGGCGCTTTTCCAGACACATCGCAATAGCTGCCCTTGGCGAGAAATCGCGGCGGAAATGCTCCAGCGGGCAACGAGGTGATCGCCTTTGCCACATCATGTGCGCCATGGCCAGCACAGTTGACCACAACTTTGCAACCTAACTGAAAAGTGCTACCACCTTCATTCGTCAGCGCTACTGTAATTCCAGAATCGTGCGACTTGCCAGATACAACTTTAGTGTTGAATGCGAAAGCGGCACCATGGGTTTCTGCTTCCCCCTGAAGCGAAAGCATTAGACCTTTGACATCAACGATGCCGGTCGAAGGTGAAAGCAAGGCCGCAAGGCAATCAAGGTCGGGTTCTATCTGGCGAACCTGCACCGCGTTGAGTTCAGCGACATCATTCACCCCATTTTGGATGCTGACTTTTTGGATGGACGAAAGTTTTTCCAACTCCCGATCACTTTGCGCCACAATAAGTTTGCCAATTTTGCGAGCTTCAACGTTATGGCTTGCGCAATAATCATAAAGTAGATCTTTGCCCTCAACGCAGAGCCGTGCTTTCAAACTTCCGGGCTCGTAATAAAGGCCAGCGTGGATGACTTCTGAATTGCGCGATGATGTGCCAGTGCCAATGGCATCAGCCTGTTCGACCACCACTACTTCTCGGTTTTTCAGCGCAAATTCGCGCGCCACTGCAAGGCCAATAACACCCGCACCAATCACCAAGACATCAACCGTATCAGTCATTCGATGCGGCGCGAGAAGCTTCCGTCACCAGCACGAAGAAATCTTTTTCGCCAAGACCTTGGCCCAAAGCAGCTTTATAAATTTCACGGATGTTTTTGCTGACTGGCAGAGGTGTTCGGTTTTCGCGTCCTACCGCAAGGAACAAATCTAAATCCTTGGCCAACATCGTAAGCGTTGCAGCAGGGCTGTAATCCTCGTTCACAATCATATCACGTTTATAATTGATCAGCGGCGATGCAACCACACTTTGTGATATCACATCAAGCATAGTTGCATTCGAAAGCCCGCCCTTGTTGCCAAAGGCCAAAGCTTCGCCCAATAGGGCCGACGTGGCCGCCACCATGCTGTTTAATACCAGTTTAAGATAACGCGCTTCTTCACCTTCGCCCACAAGAAAAGCCTTCTTGGAAAAAGCCTCAAAAAGTGCTGCGTTCTGAGCAAAAACAGACTTCGGGCCTGATACAATGGCAGTGAGCGTGCCCGCTTGGGCCATTGTGGTAGAGCCAGAAACGGGCGAGCGCAAATAGCCGATTTCTTTCGCCTGCATTCGCGCTGCCACATGCTTTGATACCTGCGGTGACACTGTGCTGATATCAATATAAGTTGAACCCTTTTTCAAAGTGGCAACGCCATCAAGAATATCGAGAAGAGCCGCATCATCTGAAATGGACGAAAACACAGTTTCAGCATTGTTGCAAAGCCCAGCCAGTGTTCTGGTAACGTGCAATCCTTGCGTGTCTAAGTTTTCTGCAGAAGTTTCATTGCGCGCAAACACAACCACATCGTGGCCCGCCGCTTTCAATCGTTGGCAAATAGGCAAACCCATTTTGCCAGCACCAATCCAGCCAATTCTCATACCTGCAGTTCCTTTGCGTGCGCCGCTCGTCGGCCGCGTTCTTTCGCTTTGAAAGTGCGTTCGCTCATCCGATCCAGAAATTCAATCGTTTCTTTTAATTTTTCGCGGGCAATGCCTTGGGTAATAAACACCATGCGGGTGCGCTGATCAGCGGTGGGCCATTTTTCCAGCCAAGTAATATTGTGCAGCAGATGTTGCACGCCTTGCACCACTGCTGGCTTTCCAGGCTCTTCAAGAATGTTCACCAACCCTTTGACGCGCAACAAGTCTGGCCCCAGATTTTGCGATATACCATCCAGTAGAAATTGTAACTCTTCACGCGATAGCGGATTTGATCGCGTGAGAACAAAACTTTCAATGCCCTTTGCCGCAAGATGATGGGGCATGCTTTGGCCTTTCAAGCCATCAGTCTCAACACTTTGTCTTTCATAGTTTTCGTAAGTTGAAATCGAAAGCCATGCAGAAGGATCAGCCATGGGATCAGCCGCATCAAAACCGTTGTGCATCAGCAATGGCGCAACAGCTCTTGAACTTAAATCCACTTTGGAGATTTTTGCCGCAGGATTGATTGCTTGCAGCTGCGATGCAAGTGCGGCGTATGTTTTATCACCTTTCATATCCAGCTTTGAGATGAGGATATCATCGGCCAGTGCCACTTGCCGCAACGCTTCATCGTGGCGTTCAGCAGTGACATTCCAATTCACGGCATCAACAACGGTGACAACATTCACAACGCGGTAGAGCCCATCCAACGTGGGCTCAGAAAGAAACGCTTGGATGATGGGGCCAGGCTCGGCCAGCCCCGTTGTTTCAATCACCACATTGTTAAAATCAGGCAGCTCTCCCTTGGCCCGGTCATGGTAAAGGCTGTTCATTGTGGCAATCAAATCACTGCGCACTGTGCAACACAGGCAGCCGTTCTCCAGAACCACAACCGCATCATTGCTGCTGGTATAAAGATGATGATCTAATCCCACTGCGCCAAATTCATTCACCACCACAACGGTCTTAGAAAGATCGGGGGATTTCAGCCCCGCGTTGATCAACGTGGTTTTCCCACTGCCCAAAAACCCTGTAACAAGGGTGACGGGAATGCGGCTTCGATGGTTAAGCGACATTGGCTTGGCTTATCCCACAACCTCGCAACCGGGCAGACCACAAGAGATCAAATGGTCTGATGGATAATTGGTAATAATTTCGCAGCCATCTTTGGTGACGACAACTTCTTCCTCAATGCGTGCGGCACCGGAACCATCATTCGACCCTTTCCAAGTTTCAAGCGCAAACACCATGCCTTCTTTCAATGGTCGTGTTTGGCCTTTGAAGCGCTTGGAGAAAATGGGGCGCTCCCACAGTGACATGCCGACACCATGGCCGTATTGCAGCAGGAACGCTTCTTCTTCATTTTTGTAACCAAACTCATGCGCATCGGGCCATACGGCAGCAACCTCGTCAGGTGTCACACCGGGCTTGATCATATCCATCGAGGCGCTTAACCATTTTGAAGCCGTTTCGTAAGCATCAATCTGATGGTTGTTCGGCTTGCCACAAATAAAGGTGCGGTAATAGCAGGTGCGATAGCCGTTAAAGCTGTGCATGATATCAAGGAAGATCATGTCGCCTGGCTGAATCATGCGATCAGAGAATGTGTGCGAATGCGGGCGACCACGCTGGCCCGACACAGAGTTCACACATTCAACGCGCTCCGAGCCCATGCGAAACAAGCGGTCGTTCGCAATAGCTACCAATTCATTTTCCTTGGTGCCGGGCCGAATGGCGCGGGCAATGTCAACATAGGTGGCATCGACCATGCCGGCCGCCATTTTCAAAAGTTCAATTTCGTCGCCAGTCTTGACTTCGCGTGCATCAAGCATGGCCTGCTGGCCATCAACCACTTCAATGCCTTCGGCCTCGAGGGCGCGAAGCATGCCAAGCTCCATAAGGTCAACGCCCAATGGTTGATTGGCGATGCCATAGTGTACCAAAGCTTTCTTGATCTGCTTGGCGAAATCTTGGCTCACTCCAAGGCTAGGCGGAATAGCACCCTGCATTGTGGTGATCGGTGCTGCCACATTGTCTTTGATCCATGGCGATGAAATACGTTTTGCTGGCGGGGCAGGGTCCCACAAAAAAGGGCTTCCTTCAGCGGGGCACAGCGCATAACGAAAAAATTTGTCACGAGCCCATTCACCGATGTGAGTGGCCGTCACATATCGGATATTATCGAAATTGAAACAAAGCACACCGCCCAAGCCCGCATTGCGAACTGCAGTTTGGGCTTTGGCCAACCGTGCCTTCGACATGCGGCTATAGTCGATGCCTTCTTCCCAATCCTTGGCCATTTGGCCCCAAGAGGCGGTTGCATAGGGACTGTTATATTTCATGTGTTCTCTCCCAGCTCTCCGGCCCATTTTTTTGTTTCGATGGTGTTTTTAAGTTTCGACAGAAAGGCAGCAGCGTAAGCACCATCAAATGCCCGATGATCAAAACTTTGACCAAGCGTACCCATCAAACGCGGCACCACAACATCGCCCACTACAGCAGGCTTTTTTCGAATGGCATCGCTTGATAAAATTGCCACTTGCGGCGCGTTGATAATGGGGGAGGTGAAACTTGTGCCAAAGGCCCCATTGTTGGTGATTGAATAGGTGCCGCCGCTAAAGTCAGCCGGCGTTAACTTGTTATTTTTAGCTTTCTCAATCTGGCGACCCATGGCTTTGGCCAAACCTTGCAACGTGAAATCTTGCACGCCATGAACAACCGGAACAACAAGCCCATTGTGGTTTAGGTCAACCGCAATACCGAGATTAATATCACTCGAAACAATCAGAGACTTACCGTCGAACCGCGCATTGATATGAGGAAATGCTTGCAATGCAATGCAGCAAGCCCGCGCGATAAACGGCAGATAAGTAAGGGCATAGCCTGTTTCTGCCTTGAATTTCTCTTTATGGCGCGCGCGCACCAATTCAACTTCCGTGAAGTCAATATCAATGGCTTGAAAAACATGCGGAATGGTGCGCCAATTCTCGGCCAATTTCTCGCCTGTGCGACTGCGAATTGTATTGAGCGTGATCACCTGATCGGTGGCAGAAATCGAAAGTGCAAGCGTTGGCACTGGCGCTGGGGTTGTTCGCAATTCTGCAAAAGCCGCCACATCTTTTTCTTCAAGTTTGCGCAAGCCTTTTGCAGCGGCTTGTTGTGCAATTTTCACAACATCCAATCCACGTTGCGCAATCATGCGGCGGGCCAATGGCGTTAAGCGAATTTCACCAGCAGCAGCCTTGCCAAAACGGCCAACAGGTGTGCGCACTTCTTCAAACGCTAACAACACGCTGGGCTTCGATGGAACTGAAAGAGCTGGCTCAGCAGGTGCAGTGTGAGGTTTCAATTCCGGCGTCGAAATTGGTGGAGACACTACCGCTGCCAAAACTTGTTCGCCACCCAACACAGCAACAGTTGCCCCAACTTTAGCGGATGCACCATTGCCAGTACGAATCTCAGTTAGTTTTCCTGCAACAATTGCTTCAACTTCAACGGTTACTTTATCCGTCTCGACCTCAAAAAGCCTGTCACCGACTTTCACGTCATCGCCAACAGCTTTGAACCAGGTAAGAATTTTGCCTTCCGCAACAGTCTCGCCCAGTTGGGGCATGATGATAATTTCGGGCATGGCTTTAGCCCTTCATCACGCGGACGATTTTTTCGACGATACGCGGCACATTGGGAAGCGCTAAATCTTCCAGATGATCAGCGGCCGGCAACGGAATGTGGGGCGTGGTGATGCGCACAATCGGCCCATCCAAATCCCAGAAAGCTTCATCAGCAACAATAGAAGCAATTTCTGCGCCCCAACCCAGAAGGCGTGGATTTTCTTCAACTGTGAAAAGCCTGCCTGTCTTGGCCACTGAGGCCAACATCGTTTGTGTATCAAGCGGCACCAGCGAGCGAACATCGATTACTTCAGCATCAATGCCATGATCCCGCGCCAGAATTTCAGCCGCATCCATGGCCCGGTGCACCATCATGGCCAGCGCTAGAATGGTGCAATCTTTGCCAGGGCGCAAAATTTTGGCTGTGCCCAAAGTGTCAACAATTTCACCATCTGGCACCTCGCCTTTGGTGGCATAAAGCGCCTTGTGTTCATGGAAAATGACGGGGTTATTGTCGCGGATTGCAGCAGCCATCAAGCCTATCACATCAACAGGCGAAGAGGGGGCAACAACCTTCAGACCGGGAATCATCATTGTCCAATTTTCGATGGATTGTGAATGCTGCGCACCAAAGCGCACGCCGCCACCATTGCCTGTGCGAATAACCAATGGGCACTTCACTTGGCCATTGGTCATATAAGCAATCTTCGGCATTTCATTGGCGATATAATCAAAACACACAGCCACAAAATCAGAGAACATGATTTCTGCAATCGGCCGAAGCCCAGTCATTGCCGCCCCCATGGCAGCGCCCAGAATAGCCTGTTCTGAAATCGGCGTATCACGCACGCGCAAAGGCCCAAATTCTTCATAAAGGCCCACTGTGGCTTTGAACACGCCACCAGCCTTGCCAATATCTTCTCCCAGAAACACCACATTGTTGTCGCGGCGCATTTCCTGCGAGATTCCGCGGATTACGGCATCACGATAGCTTAATTGCGCCATGCCCAACCTCCATCAGCATAAACATCTGCCGTCAATAATTCTTCCGGTGCAGAAGGCGATGCCTTGCAAAGCTCTGTTGCCAGTTCCACTTTGCGTTTGCTTTCAGTTTCGACAGCCTCGATTTGGGCTTCGGTAAAACCAAAATCTTTCATGCGCTGTTTGTAGATTTTAATGGGGTCACGCTCCATCCATTTTTCCAATTCGCCGGGCGGTCGATATTTGCCAGGGTCTGCACGCGAATGTCCTGAGTGGCGATAGGTTAGACATTCAATAAGTGAAGGGCCGCCGCCATTACGCGCTTTTTCAATGGCTGTGTTGGCGCTGCGATAAACCACATCGGCATCATTGCCATCAATCACGATCTTTTCAAGACCGTAAGCTGATGCGCGGTCTCCTGCGGGGCTTGCAACCGCAGTCACATCGGCGTTCAATGTATATTCCATATAGAGATTGTTTTCGCACACAAACACCACAGGCAGCTTCCAGATGACTGCAAAATTCAGCGCTTCATGGAATGCGCCGATGTTGGTTGTGCCATCACCGAAGAAGCAGACAGTAACATCTTTTTCGCCCAGATATTGCGCCCGCCAGGCAGAGCCACAGGCTATGGGCAAATGTGCGCCGATAATGGCATATGAACCCATCACGCCATGTTCAACCGAAGTCAAATGCATTGACCCGCCTTTGCCGCGCATCAAACCAATATCACGCAACATCAACTCTCCCAGCACGCCTTCCATCGGCACACCACGAGCCAATGTGTGGGCATGGCCGCGATAGGTGCAAAAGGATTTATCGCCCTTCGTCATTGCCACGCCAAAGCCTGCAGCGATTGCTTCTTGCCCTAATGACAAGTGGCTTGTGCCCTTGATCAGGTTTTGCAAAAACAAATCATAAGCCCGTTTTTCGCAGTCGCGAATTTCAACTTGCAAACGATAAAGCTCCAGCCGTTTTTCCAAGCCAATGTCGTCATTGGTGCCATCATTTGCGGTCTGTATCGACAATTTAGTTTCCATGATCTCATGGTGCCAAATATTTTTTGAAGCGTATTTTGAAAAATTCTCAAAATGAGAATGTTCAATAATTGCAAAATGGGCGGCTTCGTTAGGATGAGCCCAATATCCCAAAGTCGCCGAGGCAAGAGCGTTGCGGATAAACGGAGGATTGTTTCAAGCAGACTACGTCTCAATACAGTTGAGTGCCGAGTTCTATGCGCTGGGAGGTGCAAATAGGTTGGGCAAGATTTCGCGAAAGTTTAGTGAAGAAAATAGAGAGCTGTGCTGCTTTGAACATTTTCAAGAAGTGGGAATGACGAAAGGTTTTAGAATATGAAGGCCGTAAGATTTCACAACGCGAGGGACATTCGCGTCGAAGATGTGGCAGCGCCTGCCAAAAAGCTGGGCCCAAATGACGTTTTGATCAAACCATTGGTCACAGGCATTTGCGGGACTGATTTGCATGAATACATCGCTGGCCCAATTGTCACCCCTGTGAAGCCGCACGTTTACACGGGTGTTACCAACCCGCAGATCTTGGGCCATGAATTTAGTGCAGTTGTCGCCGATATCGGTGCCTCAGTTTCAAATGTAAAAGCAGGAGACCGCGTTTCCATTCAACCCCTCATTTCGCCGCGTGATGACTATTATGGCCGTCGCGGTTTGTATCATTTGAGCCCAAGCATGGGTTGCGTCGGGCTCAGCTGGGCTTGGGGCGGCATGAGCGAGTGGGCCGTCGTGAATGACTATAATTTGGCAGTGGTGCCAACGGGCGTAACCGACAT
>JANXRO010000342.1 GCA_025356765.1 Hyphomicrobiales bacterium
ATCACACCGGGGTTATCAGCCCGCAGATAACCCAACATGATGTTGGGGCCTTTCACAAAAAGTCTGCCACCATTTTCAATGCCTTCAACGGGTTCAAGCTTGGCTTTGATGCCATCAAACAATTGGCCAACAGATCCTGAACGATAATGCATCGGCGTGTTGATGGCCAATGCTGGAGAGCACTCAGTTGTGCCATAGCCTTCATAAATGCGCAGGCCAAATTTCTCCATCCATATCTGCCGTGTTTCAGGCTTCACGCGTTCAGCGCCGGCCACAACCAAGCGAATGGAATGAAAATCATAAGCATGGGCATTGCGCGCATAGCCCGTTAAAAATGTGTCGGTGCCAAACACCACTGTTGAGTTGGTGTCGTAACACAGCTCTGGGATAATTTTATAATGCAGGGGCGATGGATATAAAAATGTGCGAATGCCGCTGAACAACGGCAACAACAATCCGGCCAAAAGCCCAAAGGCATGGAACACCGGCAGTGCATTAAAAATTGTATCATCAGGTGTGAAGGCCACGCGCGCTGCTGCTTGTTGCCAATTGGAATTTAAATTGCGATGCGAAAGCACAACACCCTTCGGCACACCTTCAGAGCCAGAGGTGAACAGAATAACCGCAGGGGCATTGATATTTGTTTCAGCCCCACGCGAAAAAAGTTTTGGAAAATATTTTCCGGCAACACCAAAAATTTTGTCAGAAGTGCTGATATCGGCGCGCACATCTTCCAGATAGATGATTTTGCAACTGGCACCCAGCAAGGCAATATCGGCCTGCATTTCGCCAGCCTCGATAAATTTGCGCGATGTGATGATGGTGTGAACTTGCGCCGCACTGCATGCCGCTGACATATTCACAGCACCTGTCGAAAAATTCAACATTGCTGGAACCTTGCCGTTGATCATCAAGCCAAATAACGTCAACACCACGGCATTGGCATTGGGCAACAACACGCCAACGTTTTTTTGGCCCGGCGTGAGAGCTGTAAGCTTGCGCCCCAAAATCATGCTGCCCATAATCACGCGGCCATAGTTGATGGGTTGGCGTTGAATATCTTCAAGCACCACGCGGCCCTTGCCATGGGTTGCCACGGCATCAAGCAACGTTTGCCAAAGGGTGCGATCAATGTTTGATGTTTTGAACATCATATAGGCCATCACATCATAAAGTTTTTCGCCTTGGCGTTCGCGCAAGTCTGCACCCCTTAATCCTTCGGGAGCATCAAATTTAACGGGTGGCAAAAATGTCAGTGTGATTTTTGGAAACCATTTGAGGCGCAGCTTGCCGCGCATCCGCGAAAAGGGCGAATATAATGCGCCATCAATGCGCAGCGGCAAAACATTGGCGCCTGCCATATTGGCGATAGCGGCGGGCCCTTCATAAATTTTCATCAGGCCGCCTGTTGTGGTTAACCGCCCTTCGGGAAAAATCACAACCTTTTGGTTGCGCTTCATGCGGTTCACAAGCTCACGCAACGACAAAGGGTTTGTCGGATCAATCGGTATCATGTCTGAAAGTGCAAAAGCGGGCCTAACCCACCACGCCTTGGCCATATAAGTGTTAATCGCAAAAGCCGCCTTTTCGGGAAGAAACACCGACAGCAATGGCCCATCTAAAAATGAAGTGTGGTTGGGCACAATCAAAACTTTTTTGCCCGCAGCATGATAATGTTCAAGCCCACGAATTTCCACACGGTATAACAGGCGCATGGCAAAGCGCGCAAAGGCAGCAAATAATGTTTGCGGCAACGAGAATACCAGATAGGCCACCACGCCCAAATTGGCCACGCCCAGAAGCACATAAACCATGCTCACACTCATGCCGCGCGCCAGCAATGCGCCCGACAATAACGATGCCACAACCATGAAAACGGCGTTCACAATATTATTGGCACCAATGATGCGTGCGCGGCGATAATAAGGTGTGCGGGCCTGCATCAAGGCAAACAGCGGCACAACAAAAAGCCCAGAGCAAAAGGCAATGGCCGATAAATCAAACAACACATGCCAGCCCGAGAAATGACTGAGAAGAACGCCAGACGTTGCAGGCATAGCATCACTGCTGATCATGCCAAAGCGCGACGATGAAAAATACAAATCAAAAATAAACAGGCTGAGCAACAATGCCGAGAGCGGCACATATTTCAGCGTAACTTTGCCCTTCAAAAGCACATTGCAAAAGGCTGAACCAA
>JANXRO010000375.1 GCA_025356765.1 Hyphomicrobiales bacterium
GCCGCGTTTATTCTCAAGCCGAAATGGAAGAATTTATATTTTCCACCAATGCCCATGCGTTGGCGCAATTTGCCGCTGACTATGTTCGATGGAGCAATATTGAAATTCAAAATCGAGACCCACGGTTTATCAATGAAAGCATTGCCGAATATTTCACCCGCATTGGTGCCGATAAAAACTTAAAGGCAATTATGCATTCATTTTTTTGGAGTGAATATGGCCGCAAGCTTGAACATTTGAACTTGCATGTGTTGTTTGAATATTTGCATGTTGGCATAACCAATAGAGCATTTGCTCTTATCCCCAATGTTGATGAAGCCTACACGGTGCCGGGCGGTGCAGGCCAAGTGTTCGAAAAGCTCGAAGCTTCCTGTCATGGTCATATTGAATATGGCAGGCAAGTTTTCAACATCAAAGATAGTGGCAGCGACCACATCACGGCATTGGCGCACAATCCGTTTGACCGCGTTGAAATTTACCGCGCTCACACGCTGTTTTTTGCAGCACCCTTGCACAGCCTTCGCAACATTGAAGTTGAAGTTGAAGGCGTTTCGATGAAGGCCTTGGAAATGGCGCGCGATGCCACCTATGGGCGCGGCACTAAATTGCATTTGAAGTTTGAGAAAGGCTTTCATCAGCACTATCGCTTTCAAGGAATTCTGCTGACAGACTCAGGTGAGCAGATTTGGCCATCAAGCACAGGTCAAGGCGGAGCCGGATTATTGACAGTTTTGAACGGCCCCATTGCGGTGGGCGAGGCAGCAACCGCCGAACGCGTTGAACGTATTCTGCGTGTTTTGGAAATTGCGGCACCGGGCATTCGCGCTTATTTTGTTGGCGCAGAGCGCAACGAAGCCCCGATGAGCTATTCAGGTGCTTTAAGGCCCGGCGAAGAAGCCGAGCTTTTAATCAACAAGGGTGGGCTTCGCTGGTCCACCATCGGAGAGGCCAGCAGCGGTGAATTGCAAGGCTATCTTGAAGGCGCATTGCGCAGCGCAGAGGATGCAGCTTCAATGTTTATTGAACAATATCGCTCGCGCGTGACAAGTAATTAGGGTGAACGCACCAGCTCTTTTATGTTGCCGCGGGGCTTTCCCGACATTTCCGCAATCTTGCGATCTTGCGTCATAATCTCTGTGCGGGCGTGATCTTCAATCTCATCCTTGTCGAGGCCCGCAGCATTCACTTTGCGGCGCGATGATTTTGTGCCGTCTTCATAGACCACATCAAACATCACGAAATTATCTTCAACTTTTTTGGCTTTCTTGGCCATGATCAATCATCTTTCGGTTCAGGCGACATTGGCGCCTCAGGTGTTTCGGTATTTTCAAACTTGCGTTGCGCTGATTTTTCATCGCGCTTTTGCTGTTTCTCTAAAGCCTTACGTTGCTTGGCATTGTCGCGGCTTTTGCGTTCTTGATTATAATTTGGCGGAAATACCATCTGTGCCATCCTTTCTGAAAATCCGTCGAGCGCGGATAGGCATTTGTCTGTTTTGAGGCTCTAAGCGTGTTGGCCCCCCATGTCTAGGCGCATGTCTAGGCGCATGTCTGGACACATGTTTTTGGTCAGCTTTCCTGCCACATTGTGAACATAATTGCTGTTATGGTGCACCGCAACATAAAGGGAATACGATGAAATTTTTATTTTCGGCCGCCATTGCGTCCATGATGTTATTTGGCACGGCAGAGGCTTCGACGGGTTGGGCATCCTATTATAAAACTGGGCGGTTCACCGCCAACGGTGAGCACTTTAAACCCATGGGCTTTACTGCTGCTCATCGCCACTTGCCTTTTGGCACGAAATTAAAAGTGACCAATCTTCGCAATGGCAAATTTGTCATTGTACGCGTGAATGATCGTGGGCCCTTCATCAAAGGGCGTGTTTTGGATTTAAGCTTGGGTGCCGCCCGCGTCATTGGTCTTGCAGGTGCGGGCGTTGCTAAAATCTCATTCGTGGTGGTTAATTAACCAGCCCAGCTGCGCGTTAACCATTCTGCCACGAAGAAATCACAATATTTTCAACATGTGAACGAAATCCTTGGGCAAATTTATAATCAAGGACGGACAACAGATGAAAAAATTTATGATCTTCAGCTTGCTCACGGCAATTACTGCTGTGGCCCTGATCGGTGAAGCCGATGCAAGCCACAACCGCATGATTGATTTGGCCCTTGGCATAATTCCGGCCCTTGCCTCTTGAGGCTTTAGCCCAGTTTGTCTAAAGGCCACATCGACATGGCCTCCATTCAACAACAAAAATTAGATCGCATCATTGAACGCTTTGCAGGCGTGGAACACGCTTTATCAAGCGGGGCAACGGGCGAAGCCTTTGTCAAAAATTCAAAAGAATATTCAGAGCTGGCCCCCATGGCCAAAGGCGCTTTGGCCTTGCGCAATGCCTATATCGAGCGTGAAGGCTTGGTTGAAATGCTGAACGCTGGTGGCGAAATGGGCCAAATGGCAGAAGCTGAAAAGCCGTTGCTGGAAGAGCGCATCATCCACCTTGAAAACGACATGCGCATTTTATTGCTGCCCAAAGATTCAGCCGACGAACGCAACGTTATTCTTGAAGTGCGCGCCGGAACGGGTGGCGATGAAGCTGCAATTTTTGCCGGCGATTTGTTTCGTATGTATCAACGCTATTCCGCTTTTAAAAATTGGAAAGTGGAAATCATGTCAGCCAGCGATGGTGAACATGGCGGATACAAAGAAATTATCGCCAACATCTTTGGCTCTGGTGCCTATGCCCATTTGAAATTTGAGTCTGGCGTGCACCGTGTTCAACGTGTTCCTGCAACTGAAACACAAGGCCGCATCCA
>JANXRO010000406.1 GCA_025356765.1 Hyphomicrobiales bacterium
TGATGAATGCTGATGAAATTGTCATCACCGCAACGCCAGAATTGCCCAGCTTGCGCAACACGAAAAACTTGGTTGATTTGCTGAAAGTGGGCAGGCCCAATGATCGCCAGCCGCGTTTGGTTTTAAACCAGGTTGGTGTGCCTAAACGGCCCGAAATTCCATCAGCAGATTTTGCCAAGGCGCTTGGCCTTACACCCAGTGCGATTATTCCACATGATCCACAAAGCTTTGGCTTGGCCCAAGGCAATGGCCAAATGATGTTTGAAGTGGCCCCCAAGGCCAAGGCCACCGAAATATTGGGCCAATTGGCAGAAATTTTGACGGGTGCCCATAAGCCACCCATCAAAAAAGCTCGTTTTGCTATGCCGAGCATTTTGCAAAAATTCACTGCGCTAAAAAAATAAAAGGACAAGTCCACCATGTTCGGCAAGAAAACTGAAACCACACTTTCTCCCGGTCTAAGCGCACCGCCAAAGCCCGCCAGTGTGGCACCACAACACCATGTGCCAGTAGCGGGTGCTGCAGTTCCAGATTTGAAAGTTGCTGCCAAACCAACGGGAATGGCCGTTGAACCAGCGAAGCCTTCGGCTGATCAGCGCCAAAAATCTGAATCTTATTATGATATCAAAAGCACCATTTTCAATGCGTTGATTGATGCCATTGATTTAACCCAACTTGGCCAGCTTGACCGCGAAGCCGCGCGCGATGAAATTCGCGACATTGTAAACGAAATCATCTCGCTGAAAGATGTGGTGATGTCGATTGCCGAGCAAGAAGAATTGCTCGAAGATATTTGTAACGACGTTTTAGGCTATGGCCCGCTGGAGCCATTGCTGGCGCGTGATGACATCGCCGACATTATGGTCAATGGCGCTGGCGCTGTGTTCATCGAAGTTGACGGCAAGATGCAAAAGACCGGAGTTCGCTTTCGCGATAACTCGCAGCTTTTGAATATTTGCCAACGCATTGTGAGCCAGGTTGGCCGGCGTGTTGATGAAGCAAGCCCGATTTGCGATGCGCGTTTGCCCGATGGTTCACGCGTGAACGTTATTGCACCACCGCTTGCCATTGATGGTTGTGCGCTGACAATTCGTAAATTTAAAAAAGACCGTTTGCGCTTGGCAGATTTGACGAAATTCAAATCCATCACACCTGAGGGTGCCATTATTCTTGAAATTGTTGGCCGCGTGCGCTGCAATGTTTTGATTTCTGGTGGTACAGGTTCAGGCAAAACCACATTGTTGAATTGTTTGACCGGTGCGGTCGACCATGATGAACGGATCATCACCTGTGAAGACGCAGCCGAACTTCAATTGCAACAGCCCCATGTTGTTAGACTTGAAACGCGCCCGCCAAATTTGGAAGGCGAAGGCGCTATCACTATGCGCGATTTGGTGAAGAACTGTTTGCGTATGCGCCCTGAACGCATCATCGTGGGCGAAGTGCGTGGACCTGAGGCGTTCGATTTGCTTCAGGCCATGAACACTGGCCATGATGGTTCAATGGGCACGCTCCACGCCAACTCTCCACGTGAAGCCATTTCGCGTTTGGAATCGATGATCACCATGGGTGGCTTCTCGCTGCCTTCCAAAACCATCAAAGAAATGATTGTGGGTTCTATTGACGTGATCGTTCAGGCCTCACGCTTACGCGATGGCTCACGCAAAATTACGCACATCACCGAAGTGGTGGGCATGGAAGGTGACGTGATTATTACGCAAGATCTGTTCATCTATGACATTGTGGGTGAAGACGCCAATGGCAAGATTATTGGTGAGCATCGTTCGACTGGCATTGCGCGCCCGCATTTCTGGGACAGGGCCCGCTATTATAACGAAGAGCGCCGCTTGGCTGATGCTTTGGAAAAAGCTGAACAACGCAACAAGCCTATGAATTAAATAAGGACAAAGTTTGATGTTTTTCGGCGATGATATCATAAGCACAGCAGTGATCGTTCTGGCGGCCTTGGCCGTGGGCGGGCTTGCTTTTGCAATCATCTCACCATTTTTGGGAAGTGCTGCCAGTTCTTCGCGATTAAAAGCCATTTCAAAGGGCGAGGCCATCAAAAAAGAAGGCAATTCCTTTCGCTCACGGTTCCAAGAGGATTCAAAAGATTCGCGGCGCAAGCAAATTCAGGAATCGCTTAATGCGATCAGTGATCGTGAATTAAAGAAGAAAAAGCGGGCGACGTTGCGGGTTAAACTGGAACAGGCCGGACTTGAGATTTCAGTGCGGGCCTTTTGGACTTCATCGTTGATCCTGGGCGTTGTTCTGGCGCTTGCGTCCCTTATGTTGGGGGGCGATCTTTATATTGCGGGCGCTGCCCTGTTCATTGGCTTTTTGGGTTTGCCGCGTTGGATTTTGGGTTTTTTGCAACGCCGCCGTCAAAATATATTCTTGAATGATTTTGCTGATGCCATTGACGTTCTGGTGCGTGGTTTGAAATCTGGTTTGCCTGTCTCTGAGGCCATGAAAATTATTGCCCATGAATCTGGCCCACCAGTTGGCCCTGAATTTTTGGAAGTTGTGGAAGGCCAGCGTGTTGGCATTCCCATTGATCAAGGTGTTGAACGCATGGTTGAACGCATGCCGCTGCCGGAGGTCAACTTTCTTGGCATTGTGATGACCATTCAGTCCAAAACCGGCGGCAACTTGTCGGAAGCTTTGGGCAATCTTTCACGGGTGTTGCGTGATCGTAAAAGAATGAAACAAAAAGTGCGTTCAGTCAGCCAAGAAGCAAAGTCTTCAGCGGCAATCATCGGTTCTTTGCCATTCGTGATTATGGGCATGCTGACGGTTTTGAACCCGAAATATCTACGGCCTTTGCTGGATACCAATACAGGCCACATTCTTATTATTTGCAGCGGGCTGTGGATGCTGACTGGCGTTCTGGTGATGCGCAAAATGATTAACTTCCAGATTTAAAAACGAGATCGAGGCGGCTATGGAATTTTTTATGGGGCTTATGAAGGTTGAGGTTCTGATCACCTTGTTTGCTGCCTTTGCCGCATTTGCCACTGTGATCACCATCGCAGCACCGTTTTTTGAAAATGATAAATTAAGTGGGCGCATTAAAGTTGTAGCCACTGAACGTGATCGGTTAAAAGCCGCCCAACGCGCATCGCTTGAAGCCAACCGTGTGAATTTGCGTGACACCAAAAAAGCCGGTGCCTATGAGCAAATTGTGGAAGCGTTAAACTTGCGCAAAGTGTTTGAGGCTGAACCATCGCGCGAACTTTTGCGCAAGGCGGGCTTTCGCACAGAGCGCCACTTGATGACGTTTCTAGCGCTGCGCGTCATTGTGCCCATTGTGTTTGGTGTTATTACTTTTGTTTATTGTTCAACACTGTTTGCCAGTCGGGTTCCGCCCAACATGCGCGTGAGTGCTGGTTTGATTGGCATGGTTGTGGGTTTTTATACGCCCATTATTGCCGTTAAAAATATGGTTTCTAAACGCCAGGCCTCGATTAAAAAAGCGTGGTCTGATGCCTTGGATTTGCTGTTGATCTGTGTTGAAGCAGGCATGGCCTTAGAACCTGCGATGCAGCGCGTTGCCAAAGAAATTGGCAGCCAGTCTGTCCCCCTGGCTGAAGAAATGGCGCTGACTGTGGCCGAGCTTTCCTATTTGCCGGAACGCCGCAAGGCGCTAGAAAATTTGGCCAAGCGAACCGGACTTGAAACTGTGAAATCTGTTGTCACAAGTCTTATTCAATCGGAACGCTATGGCACGCCGCTTGGCTCGGCTTTGCGCGTTCTGGCACAGGAAAATCGCAATGACCGCATGGCCGATGCTGAAAAACGTGCTGCGTCTTTGCCACCAAAGCTCACTGTGCCGATGATTTTGTTTTTCTTGCCAGTAATCTTCGTGGTCATCCTGGGCCCATCCATCATTCTGGTTCTGCATTCAAAATAATCTATTGTCTGCGATTGAACTTTGAAATGCCGTGCTGGGTTTTATTCCAATGGAATGGATCCCAGACAAATTCCCACAGCGCCTTCCAGCCAGCAATGCTCATCAACAGCCAATAGATCGGCAGAGATGCGTGAACCCAGAATTGGTTTTGTCGGCGCTTGCGCTTCATGGCCATCACACCACTTATTGTGGCAACAGCAAAACCCAAAAGCAGATTGGCAAGGAACAACCCGTTCAAAATCATATTGGGAATGGACGTGTGAAAGTTGGTCAAGCTGCCTTGATAAAGCTGATAAAGTGCCAAGCCTAAAAACACCGGGTGGAATGTTGCTGCAATGACAACGCCCAAGGTTGCGGCTTGCACCACCATGAAACCCAATAGGCCAACTTCTTGCACCAGCAAGAATGGGTGGCGCATGTGCACCAGCCAGGTTTGCAGGAAGCCCTTGAGCCAACGTGAACGTTGGTGAACCCAATTTCGCATTTGGGTATTTGCTTCTTCATAAGTGATGGAAGGCAGCGTTGCCACGCCATAGCCAAAGCGCGCGAAACGAATGCCCAGATCAGCGTCTTCAGTGACGTTATAAGGGTCCCATCCTCCAATGGCGCGTAACGCATCTGCTTTAAAATGGTTTGACGTTCCACCCAATGGCAAAGGCAATTTCAATGCAGCCAGGGCTGGCAAAATAACTCTGAACAGTGTTGCGTACTCAACGGCAAATTGGCGTGTGAGCGGTATTATGGCGCAAGTGCCACAAGGCCAGCGGAGGTCAAATCTTGATCTTCTCGGGTGCATTACTTAATTTTAGCCCCTGCAATCCATTGAGGTTTGGCTATATCGGTTACCCAAAGAAAAGGTGCCTCAGCTTCGCGGCTCCATCCGAGGGTTTCATATTCAACTTTGATAATTACGCTAAGAGATTTGATGCGAATTCCCTCTACACTTACCGGACAACGGTAGTTTTCAACGCCTTCGATGCCGATGGACTCTGCTACGCCACCCGACATCTCATTATCACTCATGGTGAGGCCATGGTCATCCTCGTAGTTCTCGATAATGCATGTCCACCTGACGTTGCTCAACGAGAAGAAAGAACTTTCATTTTTGATCACAAAAGGCACTAAAAATGGAGAAGGGGAACCCATATTTGCGACTTCAATCTTTGGTCGCGCGTGAACGTAAATATCCCAGAACACGAATAGGGAAGCCACCAGGCCCGAGATTTCAACAAGCCGAGCCCATGGGCTGGAAAGTATTTCTCTTAAGCTGCGCCTTGGCTTTTGGTCTAGGGATTTTGGAGGGGATCGCGGGTTTCGCTCTGTTCCTTTTAGTTTGTTTCGCCCTCTAGATTTCGGCATCAAATATTCTCTAGCCGTATGCCTTCTAACTCTAATGCGGCAAGGCAGGCCAAGAAGAATGTTGCGGCAAAAGTGCCACGGCTGATCTTATTTGCGATAGAGGCCGCATTCTCATTGAAACCGTGGGCCTTGAGACGGTTTGCCAATTCCTCATAAGTTATGTCTGCACGGGTGATTTCGGCTTTTAGGAAGAGGCGGGCGCGATCTTCCCAACTTTTCTTGGGGGCTGTTTCTTTCATTATTATATCTTATATGATATATTTATGTTGACAAGAGGATAATTCAATCATATCTTAAATGCAAGAAACATCGCATTAGAGATATGAAAATGGCCCAACACTTTCTTCTTTCAAAATCTGCCAAAAGCCTGAGCCTCGCTCAAGTCTTTCGGCTGACTGATTTGGAAGCTGAGACAATGTTTCGTAAGGTGCGTTGGAATAAAACCAATGGCCAAGCCGTCTGC
>JANXRO010000006.1 GCA_025356765.1 Hyphomicrobiales bacterium
GTTTTGGTGAACCCTTTGCCATTTCAGGCGAACACGGCGAAGGCTTGGAACACATTTATGGCATTGTGAAGCCGTTGGTGGTGGCTGATCTGAAGATCAACCCAATTGTTGAAGAAGAAGAAATCGAAGAACGTTTTGACCCTGATTATGAAGGGCCAGAAAAGCCATTGCGGCCGTTGCGACTTGCCATAATTGGCCAGCCCAACGCGGGTAAATCCACTTTGGTCAACGCGTTGCTGGGCGAAGACAGAATGTTAACCGGCCCCGAAGCTGGCATTACACGCGATGCCATTTCGAATGATTGGGAATGGCAGGGCCGCGAAATTAAACTGTGGGATACGGCTGGCATTCGGCGCAAAGGCAAAGTGAAAGAGAAGCTGGAAAAGCTTTCCGTCACCGATGCTTTGCGCGCGGTAAAATTTGCTGAAGTTGTTGTGGTGTTGGTGGATGCTTCCTTCTCAATCGAGAAGCAAGATTTAACACTGTGTGACCTTATTGCCCGCGAAGGCCGCGCCATTGTTTTGGTTTTAAGCAAGTGGGATTTGGTTGAAGATAAAAACGCAGCGTTGCGCAAAGTGAACGAGATTATGGAAGATATTTTGCCCGAAATTCGCGGCCTTCCCATTGTCACGCTTTCAGCCAAACAGGGGCGCGGTGCAGAAAAAATGATGCAGGCGGTTTTGGCCGCAGAGAAAAAGTGGAACATTCGCATTTCCACATCAAAAATGAACAAGTGGCTGGAAGGTGCGATCTCTAAAAACCCGCCGCCAGCACCGGGTGGTCGTCGTATTAAAATTCGTTACGCCACCCAAGCCAACGCACGGCCCCCGACGTTTGCTTTGTTCGGCAACCAATTGGATAAATTGCCGCAAAGCTATCAACGTTATCTGATGAATGGCCTTCGCGAAACGTTGGGTCTTGAAGGCATTCCCATCCGCTTTGCGTTGCGCGGCACCAAAAACCCTTATGATAAATAACGGCCTTTCCCACGTTGCGGGCAAAGCCGATCACGACATCTTGAACAAGCCCGTTTTGGCGAATTTATAAACCGCCGCACTATCAGCAAATTCGTCTGTACACAGAGGAATAATCTGCGCGGCCACTTCATCGGCGGTTGGTAAATCCATCGGATTTTCGCCGGGCATGGCTTCAGCGCGCATTCTGGTGCGGGTAGGTCCGGGGCTGAACATGTTGGCTTTGACTGAGGTTGTGGCGGTTTCAGCGGCATAGGTTTTAACCATGGCTTCAAGCGCCGCCTTGGAAATGGAATATGCGCCCCAATAGGCGGGCGTTGAATGGGCCACACCAGAGGTTACAAACACCGCGCGACCATGAGGGGCGGCGCGCAGCAGCGGATCAAGCGAGCGCAACAGGCGATAATTCGCCGTTACATTCACCGCCATCACATTGTCCCACACGCTTTGATCAAGATGCGCCACCGGGGTTAGTTTGCCCAACACGCCAGCATTGCCCACCAGAATATCAAGCTTTTTCCAACGCTCAAAAATGGCAGCGCCCAAACGGTCGATGCCAGAATAATCCGTGATGTTCATCGGCACCAATGTGGCCGATGATCCAACGGCCTTGATTTCATCATCCAATTCTTCCAAGCCGCCTTGGGTGCGGGCAGTGGCGATGATGTGGCAGCCCTGCTTGGCCAAGGCCAAAGCAGCTGCGCGGCCAAGACCGCGAGACGCGCCTGTAACCAGCGCTACTTTTCCGGACAATGAACTCGTCATCAACCCGCTTCGGCCAACAGCGACATTTGTTGCTTGCCACTTTGCCCGGCAAGATCAGTTAAATGGGTTGGATAATCACCCGTAAAACAATGGTCAGTGAATTGGGGATTGGCATTATCACGCGCCGCAAAACCTGTGGCTTTATAAATGCCATCCACCGAAACAAAAGCCAGCGAGTCTACACCCAGCAACTTGCGCATTTCTTCCAAGCTGTGCGTGGCTGCAAGAAGCGATTTTTGTTCCGGCGTGTCGATGCCATAATAATCAGGAAATTTAATCGGCGGGCTTGCGATGCGCATGTGCACTTCACGCGCCCCTGCCTCAC
>JANXRO010000053.1 GCA_025356765.1 Hyphomicrobiales bacterium
TGCGAATGAGATTTTCAGTGATGGCAAAATCCAAAACCCAAAAATCCGTTTCAGATAATTCGGTGCCCACGGCCAAAATGCAATCAGATGATTCGAGAAGCTCGCGGGCAAAATCATTGGCAAGGCACGAACCCCACACCAACGGATGATTGGTTGGAACGGAACCTTTCCCTGCCACTGTGTGCAAAATGGGCGCGCCAAGCTTTTCCGCAATCTGTAAAGCATAACCACCCGCACCGTTTGCGCCGCCACCCAAAACGATACATGGCTTTTTGGCCGAATTCATTTTCAAAATCGCGGCGACAATTTGGTCATCATGCGCCAACGCCCGTTTTGGCAATGCCACTGCATCCCAACCCTTGCCAGCGGGCTGTGATAAAATATCCAGCGGCACTTCAAGATAAGCGGGGCGCGGACGTTGCGTTGCAAAGCGTGCAAACGCAGCGGCGAGCGCGTTTTGCACATCCTGTGCAGTGTAAGCGCGGCTTGCATAGTGTGTGACAGATTTTGCCGCATCAATTTGTGAAATCATTTCATGTAAACGGCCACGCCCCTGTGCTGAAAAGGCCACATCCAAAGCGGTTGAAACCACCAACACATTGGAACTATCAGACCAAGCCTGCCCCATAGGGGTGAGAATATTGGTAACGCCCGGGCCAGAAATTGTAAAACACACGCCGGGCTTGCCGGTGGCGCGGGCATAGCCATCGGCCATGAAACCGGCACCCTGTTCATGGCGCGATAAAATGTGACGAATTTTGGAACGCGGCAAGGCGCGATACATTTCAATATTATGAACACCCGGAATGCCGAAGATCATCTCAACGCCATAGTTTTCGAGAAGGCCAACCAGTGCCTCACCGATGGAAAGTTCTGCGCGGGTGTTCATGTGTAAAACCGATCTGGCAAAATATCTGCCATGTTGAGGCCAGCTTCTAAAACATCTTCAGGCAAAGGCTTGTGCATGGCCATGGCCGCTGCTGTGCGCGAAAGTGCGGGTGCAGATAAAATGCCATAGCCACCTTGGCCAACCAGCCAGAAAAAACCCTCCGTATGCGGATCAAATCCGATTGCTGGCGAACCATCTGGCGAAAACGTGCGAAGCCCGCCCCATGAATGTTCAAGCCGATTAATTTCGAGTGTTGAAGCTTCCATCAAACGCTCAATGCCTGTGGCAATGGCCATATCATCAGCATAGGCATCATGCGGTTCAACGGGTGTTTCATCGGCTGAAGACACAATCATTTTGCCACTTTGGGGCTTGCAATACCAAGTTTCAGCAGCATCAACCACAAAAGGCCACGCCATAAAATCAGCATAGCCGTCAATGGGGATCACTCCGATGGAGCGCCGCTTGGGTATCAATCCCACGGGTTTTACTCCGGCCAATTTTGCCACGTGATCACCCCAAGCGCCCGCAGCATTGACGATGTTTTTTGTGGTCAATTCGCTTTGTGGTGTTTGAACGCGCCACAAGCTTCCGTGCCGTGAAATCGTTTGTGCGGGCGCATTTAAAAGTAATGTTCCGCCGCGGGCCTTGAACAGTTTCAAATAACCCCGGTGGATAAGATCAACATCAAGATCTCCGGTTGAATGATCAACAAAACCCCGTTTGGCATAACCATCGCGAAGGATGGGCCAAAGCTTTTTAATGTCGTTAGTTAAAATTTCTTCGACGCTGCTGGCATCGCTGAGAAACATTTCGGCATTGTCACCTTGGCTGGCAGGCACCAACATGAGAGAGATGCGCTTGGTCAACAATGGTGCATCAGCAAAGCCTGAAGGGGGTGCATTAAAAAATGCGCCGCTGGCCCGCGCGAATGCGAGAATGGGTTTTGGCCCATAGTTGGGCTCATAGGCAGCAGCAGACCGGCCCGTAGTGTGATAGCCCGGCCGTTCTTCCATCTCGACGATGGCAACCGTTGCCTGTTCGGCCAAATGTGCCGCCACCGAAGCGCCGGCAATGCCAGCGCCAATCACAATGAAATCAAACTGTTTTGTCATGGATCAACATTTCCACACTGGCACCATAAAATCCATGGGGTTTGCGACTTGGCACAAGCGATTTTGCCGCTATGGTAGAAATAAGGAGTTCTTGCATGACCAAATTCAATCAACCCATGTCTGGTCTTGTCACCCCGCGTTTTGGAGGTGTGGCCACATTTTTTCGGTTACCCCATGTGAGCGTGGATGAAGCCAAAAATATTGATATTGGCGTGGTGGGCATTCCTTGGGATGGTGGCACAACCAACAGGCCGGGCCCGCGCCATGCGCCGCGGCAAATGCGCGATCAATCATCCATGGTGCGCCGCATGCACCAAACAACCCAAGTGGTGCCCTATGAATTGGCCAATGTGGCTGATCTGGGCGATTGTTCAGTGAACCCCGCCAGCGTTGACGACACTTTAATCCGTGTTGAAAAACACATTCAAGCAATCGTCGATAAAGGCATCAGGCCATTATCAGCAGGCGGCGATCATTTGTGCTCGCTGCCCATTTTGCGCAGCCTTGGCAAAAAGAAGCCGGTTGGCATGATTCATTTTGATGCCCACACAGATTTATATGACAGTTATTTCGGCGGCTTTAAATATACCCATGGCACACCCTTCAGGCGCGCCATTGAAGAGGGCGTGCTTGACCCCAAACGCACCATTCAAATTGGCCTTCGTGGTTCAATGTATGACAATGATGATTTTGCCTATGGCGAAAAAATGGGTGTGCGTTTGGTGCGCATTGAAGAAGCGATGGAAAAAGGCCCGAAGGCCATTATGGCTGAGGCCCGCAAAATTGTGGGTGACGCCGAAACCTATGTCAGCTTTGATATTGACATGTTGGATCCGGTTTATGCGCCAGGCACAGGCACGCCAGAAATTGGTGGCTTCACCACATTCCAAGCCCAGCAAATGTTGCGCGAATTGCGCGGCCTTAACATTGTGGGCGCAGATGTGGTTGAAGTGTCTCCGCCCTTTGATGCTTCTGGCATGACGGCTTATGCAGGCACCGTGATGATGTTTGAAATCATGTGCAGCATGGCCGAAGCCGTGGCCAAACGCCGTTAACGCGCAATAGGGTTTAAGCGAACTGCGCGGGCCTGTTCTTCGGCCACGCGCTTTCGCGGCACGCCGGCTTGATCTGCAATCTTGTAAATCAAGGCCTCTTCAAGGCTATGCAATTCAAAATCGCAAAGGGCCAAATCCCACAACATGCCAACCAGGTTCACCCGGTCTTCCATGCTGAGCATTTCGGGCAGCTGCTTTGTGGCTTGGGCCAAATGTTCTGGTGAAAGACTATTTTTGATCAGGCCGAGTGCATGTTTCACCATGTCATCGGAAAATTGATAGCGCTTTTTCAGATGATCAGAAAAGCGGCCAACCTCATTGGCATGAATGCGGCCATCCACGGGAATAACGCAAGCCAAAAGTGCCGCCAACAAAAGCCTGCGCTGGCTGGAGTTTAATTTGGCAAAACCATTGTGCTGTTGTGTGATGCTCAAGATGTGAGCAATTTCTGTCGCTGGATGCGCCATTGGTTGTAAAGTCA
>JANXRO010000206.1 GCA_025356765.1 Hyphomicrobiales bacterium
TTCATACCTAACAGCACTCACGCGTTTAACAATAAGGAAAAAGCGAATGCCAACAGTGGCTTTGGTTGACGACGATCGCAATATCTTAACATCAGTCGGCATGGTTCTCGAAGCCGAGGGCTATACCGTGCAAAAATACAACGATGGCGCAGCAGCCCTGCAAGGCCTGCAGGATAATCCGCCAGACATGGCCATTTTTGACATTAAAATGCCGCGCATGGATGGCATGGAACTTTTACGTCGCATTCGCCAAAAAACCGATTTACCGGTTATTTTCTTAACGTCGAAAGATGATGAGATTGATGAGCTTTTCGGCCTAAAAATGGGTGCTGATGATTTTGTGAAAAAACCATTTTCACAACGCCTTTTGGTTGAACGCGTCAAAGCCGTTATGCGCCGCGCCGTTCCGCGCGATGGAACGCCAGTGCCAACCGATGCGTCCAAGATTATTGAACGCGGTAAATTGGTGATGGATTCTGATCGCCATGCCTGCACATGGTCGGGCCAGCCCGTTACTTTAACTGTTACAGAGTTTTTAATTTTGCAGGCCTTGGCCTTGCGCCCGGGCATTGTGAAAAGCCGAGATGCCTTGATGGATGCAGCCTATGATGACCAAGTTTATGTCGATGATCGTACCATAGACAGCCATATCAAACGCTTGCGCAAAAAATTCTCGGCCGCCGATGAAAGCTTTGATGGCATCGAAACGCTTTATGGCGTGGGCTATCGCTTCAAGGAACAATAATAAACGGCCATGAATTCCGAACCCGTCGCACAGACAGACATTGACGACATCAATGACGCTGATGCGGCGGCATCGGGCACAAAAAAACGCCGTGGAATTTTGGCGTGGTTGGCACCCGGAAGTCTGGCGTTACGTATTGCGCTCATCAATATTTTGGGCCTTGTTATTCTTTCCATCGGCATTTTATATTTTAATCAATATCGCCAAAGCCTGATCAATGCGCGCGTTGAAAGCCTGTTGGTGCAAGGCCAGATCATCGCTGCGGCCATTGCAGGCTCGGCCACCGCAGACACCAGTTCCATCGTCATCAATCCAGACCGCCTTGATGACCAGACGAGCGTGGACAATACGGATAGTGGCTCCACCAGCCTTGATTTCCCCATCGCTCCTGAAACCGCTGGCCCAGTGTTGCAGAGGCTTTTGGCCAACACCACAATTCGCGGCCAGATCATTGATGCCGGCGGCAATTTGGTTGCCGATTCAATTTCGCTTTATGGTGGAAACGACATTATCCAAACCAATATTACGCCAGATGCTCCTACGTGGAAAAACCGTATGGGTCTGGTGGTCAACCGCGTGGGTGATTGGCTTTTCGGCCATGAATATCCCCAACACGATGATTATGGCATGGACAACAACCAAAGCCGATCTGAAATTTCAGCGGCCTTGAACGGTGCCACCGTCAGCGTTGTCAGGCTTAATCTTGATCGTGAAATTATTGTTCTTGTGTCGGTGCCCGTTCAACGGTTTAGGGCAGTTTTGGGTGCTTTGGTGTTGTCCACCAAAGGGGGCGAAATTGATAATGTGCTGCGGGCGGAACGCCGCGTGGTCTATTTAACCTTCGGCTTTACAGTTTTGGTGGCTTTGTTTTTGTCGGCGCTTTTGGCCAGCACCATTGCAAGGCCAATTCGCAGGCTTTCTGCTGCGGCTGATCAAGTGCGCCGTGGTGTTAATCACAGCCGCATTGAAATTCCAGATTTCACCGGCCGCACCGATGAGATTGGCCAACTTTCAGGCTCGCTTCGTCATATGACAACAGCCCTTTATAAACGCATCGAAGCCATTGAAGCCTTTGCCGCAGATGTGGCCCATGAATTGAAAAACCCGCTCACATCATTGCGCAGCGCTGTTGAAACTTTGTCTTTTGTTAAAACTGATGAACAGCGCGGCAAGCTGATTGATATTGTTGTGCATGATGTGCAACGCATGGACCGGTTGATCTCCGACATCTCTGATGCATCTCGTCTTGATGCAGAATTGGCCAGAAGCGAGGCCCAACCGATGGACTTGGCCAAACTTGCCAAGAATATTGCTGATCACGCCAATGAAACTGCAAAGCCCAATATGGCACGAGTGGAAGTTGCCATTTCAGAAAAAAAAGAAAAGCCCAACGCCTTTGTTATTGTGGGTCATGATTCAAGGCTTGGCCAAGTGTTCCGCAATTTGATTGATAATGCGCGTTCATTCACCGCTGAGGGAACCAGTCTTAACATGCGCGTACGTCGCGTGGGCTCAGAGGTTGAAGTGCGTTTGGAAGATAATGGCCCAGGCATCAGCCCAGAAAATCTTGAACGGGTTTTTGAACGCTTTTACACAGATAGGCCAAATACCAGTTTTGGCCGCAACTCTGGCCTTGGCCTTGCCATTTCGCGCCAAGTTGTTGAGGCGCATAAAGGCCGCATCTGGGCTGAAAACAGGCTGGGTAAAGCCACCGCGGAAGGTGGCGAAAAGCCGGTGTTAGGGGCACGCTTCATCGTGCGCATTCCTGCTGTTGGTGATGATTGGAAACCAACCGCGTGACGTTGCTTCACGCCAGCTTGGTGGCTTTTGGCACCGTTGGTGTTTTAATCAGAGGCCCATCGGGCAGCGGCAAGTCGCAGCTGTGTTTGCAACTGATGGATAGAAACGCCAGCCTTGTGGCTGATGACCAAGTGAAGCTTAAGGTCGAAAATAAAAAGCTTATGGGCTCAGCCCCCGAAGCCTTGGCTGGAATGCTTGAAATTCGTGGTCTTGGACTTGTGAAATATCCCTCTGTGGCCGAGGCTGAAATCAAATTGGTCGTTGATCTCAGGCCTTTTGCTGAAATTTCTCGCATGCCTGAACCTGATGAAATGTGGGTTGAAATTTTAGACTTTAATGTTCATCGATTTTCACTTGATCCACAAGCGCAAGCAGCTGTTCAAAAGCTTCAGGCGGCACTGACTTTCTTTCAATTAAGATAGATATTCAAATCACTTCAATTCTTTTGCATTTTGCGTTAGAGAACAACTCCTTTGACGATAAATTGAGGCTGTAATTTTATGATCGGATTGGTGCTGGTCACTCATGGCAAATTGGCGCTTGAGTTTATTCACGCGCTTGAACATGTGGTTGGCAAGCAAGAAAACATCGAAGCCGTGTGCATTGGCCCCGATGATAAAATGGATACACGCCGCAATGACATTGCCGCCAGCATCGCCAAGGTTGATGAAGGCCAAGGTGTGATTGTGCTGACCGACATGTTTGGCGGAACGCCTTCAAATTTGGCCATTTCGCTTTTGGAAGAAGGCCGCGTTGAAGTGGTGGCTGGATTGAATTTACCCATGTTGGTGAAACTGGCCCGCGTGCGCAAAGATTGTAATTTGCACAAAGCCGCAAGTTCCGCCCAAGACGCGGGCCGCAAATATATCAATATCGCTAGCCAAGTGTTGCAGGGTGAATGATGGCCGTTTTAAAACGCCAATTTGCCATCATCAACCAGCGCGGGCTTCATGCTAGGGCATCAGCCAAATTTGTGAAATGTGCTGAAGGATTTGATTCTTCTGTTTTGGTCAGCAAAGATGGCATGAGCGTTCCCGGAACATCGATCATGGGGCTGATGATGTTGGCCGCCAGCATGGGAACATCGGTTGACGTTGAAGCATCAGGCCCGCAAGCCGAAGCAGCATTGGATGCATTGGAAAAATTGGTCGCCGCCAAATTTGATGAGGATTAAGTGGAATCCTCGGGCCCCATTCTCAAACCCGATGGACGCCAATCTGAAACGGCACTGGCCATTCAACGCGGCGTGGCAAGGCTTTTAAAAGCCCATAATTATGTGTTGTTGCATGAATTCACTTTGGCCTCTGGTCGGCGCGCTGATGTGATTGGTTTGGGCGCAGATGGCAAAATCTGGATCATCGAAATCAAATCATCACCTGAAGATTTTTATGCCGATAATAAATGGCCGGAATATCGTGAATTTTGCGACACGTTTTTCTTTGCCATTCCACCATCCATGGATGCTGGTTTAATTCCAGCCGAAGCGGGCCTCATCGTGGCAGACCAATGGGGTGCTGAAATTATGCGGCCCGCAATTGATCACCCGCTTCACGCCGCGCGCCGCAAGGCTTTGACGCAAAGCTTCGCGCGCAACGCCGCGCAAAGACTTCAAGCCCTATGGGAAATGTAACGCTTGTTCCTTAAATGTTCTTGACTCTGATTGGCGATTATATATTTGACAAACCATTGGATTTTAGATTCAATTATTTGACTTTTAGAAACCTCCATGCGAATTGTTTTCGCGGGAGAAAAAAATGGCAAAAAAACTACCAGAAAAACAAAAACTGTCCCAAGACGCAATTAACATGTATATAAAAAGAAGTTCACTCTGTGAATTATATGTTTCACAATTTGAAAAAGAAAATATCCGATTTTTTGTTACTTGAATTATTTCAAAAATTTGTCACAATTTTGTAAAATAAAAATC
>JANXRO010000073.1 GCA_025356765.1 Hyphomicrobiales bacterium
CTTTTGTTGCTGGCTGATGAGCCAACGGGAAATCTTGATCCACCAACGGCTGAAATGGTGCACCATGAATTTACACGGCTGATCAACGAAGAAGGTTTGGGCGCGTTAATTGCCACGCATAACATTGAGTTTGCCAAAAAAATGAACCGCGTGATGAGTTTGCAAAATGGCGCTTTGGTGGAAGGTTAGCCTTGGCTTGGCAGTGATGGCGCTGAGTGCCCATACTGCTGTGCCAACCCGCGATGTGCTTGCCACAAGCATATGTGTGGCGGCTGAAACCGAAGCCAAGGCCAATGGCATCGACAACGCGTTTTTTGCCCGCCTGTTGTGGCGCGAAAGCCTGTTTGACCCCAATGTTGTATCCAACAAAGGCGCACAAGGGATTGCGCAGTTTATGCCCGACACAGCGGCTAGGCGCGGATTGGTTGATCCGTTTGAGCCAATAAGTGCGGTTAAAGCCTCTGCTGCCTATCTGGCTGATCTTAAAAAACAATTTGGAAACATTGGTTTAGCAGCAGCAGCGTATAATGCAGGTGAAGCGCGCGTGCAGCGCTGGCTTGATGGCACAAGTGAATTGCCCGATGAAACCAGAGACTATGTGAGTTTTATAACAGGCCAAAGTGCTGAAAATTGGAAAAGCCCAACGGCGGATTTTCCGATTCCCGCCATTGGCAGCGGCGCTGATTTTGCCACCAATTGTCTGGCGCTGGCATTGCGCAGGGGCGAACTTTCGGGCGTCCACGTCGCATCAGCTCCGCGCCAACCCTGGGGCGCGTTGTTGGCCGTGAATTTCAGTGAGGCCAAAGCCGTGGGGCAATATAAGCGTTTGAAACTGCGCTTTCCGCAAGTGATTGCTCAACTCAACCCGATAATTCTGCGAAAGCGCAACCTTTCGCGCGGCCGCAACAAGCTCACCTTTGTGATGCTGGGTGCCACCACACAAAGTGCTGCCGCTTCCCTGTGCCAGAAACTTGTGGCGGCGGGTGCGCCATGTATCGTGCGGAAAAACTAATTTGCTGGTTTTTAACCGGGCGTGATTGCGCTAATCTAACGCCATGGCCCAACCCACATTTATTCATTTGCGCGTGCATTCAGCTTTCTCTCTTTCCGAGGGCGCGTTGCAAATCAAAAAACTGGCCAGCTTGTGCAAAGATGCCAAAATGCCAGCCCTTGCGATCACCGACACGAATAACCTGTTCGGCGCTTTGGAATTTTCTGATGTTCTTTCAGACAAAGGCATTCAGCCGATCATCGGACTTTCCATCAAAGTTGATCTTTCACAACCTGATCAAACCGCAAATAAGTTTCAACAACCGACAGGTCTAAAGCGCTTTGCCTCTGTTGCTTTGTTGGCCCAAAATGAACAGGGCTACTTGAACTTGATGAAGCTTTCATCGACTGCTTTTTTGGATGTTGCCGACAATGCGGAAGCCCACGTAAATTTGGCCAAGTTGGAAAGCTGTTCGGAAGGTTTGATCTGCCTTTCAGGCGGGCCCGGCGGGCCTATTAATGAAGCACTGGTTTTGGGCCAAAGGCCAGCTGCTGAAAATTTAACATTGCGCTTGAAGGCATTGTTCGGAGATCGCTTTTATATTGAACTTCAACGCCACGAGATGTCGGTGGAAAAAGCCGCCGAAGCGGGCTTGATTGAACTGGCCTATGCGCATGACATTCCGCTGGTGGCCACCAACCAGTGCTATTTCGCAACGCCTGATGACTATGTGGCGCATGATGCGTTAATTTGCATTGCTGAAGGCGAAGTTATTTCCGCCCAAGACAGAAGGCGCTTAACGCCCGAACATTATTTCAAAAACCAACAAGAAATGGCAGCTCTTTTTGCCGATATTCCTGAAGCAATTGAGAACACCGTGGAAATTGCCAAGCGCTGTTCCTATTGGGTGAAGGGCCGCAAACCCATTCTCCCGCGCTTTGCTGAGGGCGATGAAGGGCAAGTTTTGCGCCAAGAAGCGCGGTTGGGTTTAGAAAACCGCTTGAAAGCCACTGGCTTTGCGCCGGGCTTTGTCCAAGAGGATTATGAAAAACGCCTCGAGTTTGAGTTGGGCGTGATCATCAAAATGAATTACCCCGGCTATTTTTTGATCGTGTCTGATTTCATCAAATGGGCCAAGGCACAATCCATTCCGGTGGGCCCTGGTCGCGGTTCGGGCGCAGGCTCGCTTGTGGCATATGCGCTGACCATAACGGATTTAGACCCGCTACGCTTTGGCTTGTTGTTTGAACGTTTTCTCAATCCTGATCGCGTATCGATGCCCGACTTTGATATCGATTTTTGCCAAGATAGGCGCGATGAAGTGATCACCTATGTGCAGGGTCGTTTTGGCCAAGACCGCGTGGCCCAGATTATTACGTTCGGCAAACTTCAATCACGTATGGTGACGCGCGATGTGGGGCGCGTTTTACAAATGCCTTATGGCCATGTGGATCGCTTATCGAAAATGATTCAGGTGAACGCCACAAATCCTATTTCTTTGCAGCAGGCCATTGATCTTGAACCGCGCCTGCAAGAAGAACGTGACCGCGACCCTAACGTAAAGCAATTGTTTGACATTGCGCTTCGCTTGGAAGGGCTTTATCGCAACGCTTCAACCCACGCCGCAGGCATTGTGATTGGTGATAGGCCGCTGCAAGAACTTGTGGCGCTTTATCGCGACCCCGGTTCTGCTTTGCCCGCCACCCAATTCAACATGAAATATGTTGAAAAAGCTGGCTTGGTGAAGTTCGATTTTTTGGGCCTTAAAACTTTAACTGTCATCGACAAGGCACAAAAACTTATTCGCGTGCGCGCGCCTGACTTTGATGCAAGCAAAATTCCGCTGGATGATGTGAAAACCTTTGAAATGTTGGCGCAGGGTGAAACTGTTGGTGTGTTCCAGCTTGAAAGTGCCGGCATGCGCGACGCTGTGCGCAACATGCACGCAGACAGGCTTGAAGATTTGATCGCCCTCGTGGCGCTCTATCGGCCCGGCCCCATGGCCAATATTCCAACCTATTGCGCACGCAAAACCGGCAAGGAACCTGTTGAATATCTGCACCCGATTTTAGAACCAATCCTGAAAGAAACCTTTGGTGTGATCACCTATCAAGAACAGGTGCAACAAACCGCCAAAGATATGGCTGGCTATACATTGGCAGAGGCTGATTTGTTGCGCCGCGCCATGGGTAAAAAAATCAAATCTGAAATGGACGCGCAACGCGCCCGCTTCATGCAGGGTGCCTTGGAGCGCGGCATTGATGTTGAAATTGCAAAACAAGCATTTGATGCCTGTGCCAAATTTGCTGAATATGGTTTCAACAAATCACATTCAGCGCCTTACGCATATATCAGCTATCAAACAGCATATTTGAAAGCCAATTACCCAGCGGAATTTATGGCTGCCTCCATGACCTTAGACATGGGCAACACCGATAAATTAAGCCAATTTCGGCGTGAAGCCCAAAGACTTGGCGTGAAAGTTATGCCGCCCAGTGTGAATGCTGGCGAGGTTGATTTTGCGGTGAAAGATGGAGCCATTCTTTATTCGATGGCGGCGCTGAAAAATGCAGGTGCGGCAGCCATCTTACAAATTGTAAAAGCGCGCCAGGCGGGCGGGCCTTTCAAATCTCTGGCTGATTTTTCCAAGCGCGTGGACGCCAAGGCGTTAAATCGCAGGGCTTTGGAAAGTTTGGCCAAGGCTGGCGCTTTTGATGCGCTGAACCCCAACCGCGCCCAAGTTTTGCAAGGCATTGATAGCATCATCGGCGTGGCCAACCGCACTGCAAACGAGGCGGCGGCGGGCCAAAATGATATGTTTGGAAGCTTGGGCAGCGCCGTTGAAGATATTGTTCTGCCGCGGCTTGATGCGTGGCTGCCCATGGAAAAATTGGGCCATGAGTTTGATGCGGTAGGCTTTTATCTTTCAGGCCATCCACTCGATGAATATCAAAAGCCGCTGGCGCGTTTGGGTGTTGAAACGTGGACAAGCTTTCAAGAAAAAATACTCAACAAAGGTGCCACGGCAGCAAAGCTTGCGGGCACAATTACATACAGACAAGAGCGCCGTTCCAAATCTGGCAACAAGTTTGCGTTCGTTGGTTTTTCAGATCCGACGGGCCAATTTGAAACCATTGTGTTTGCAGATACGCTGAATGTTGTTCGTGATATGCTGGAGCCTGGTAAAGCCGTGATCGCCAGAGTGGAAGCTGATGTTGATGGCGAAGATATTAAACTTCGCCTTCAGGGTTTGGAAATGCTCGACAAAGCGGCAGCCTCAATCGTTCAAGGCATACAGATTTTTGTACGTGACGGTGCACCCATTGAATCAATTGCCAAGCGTTTGGCGTCGGGCGGAAAAGCGCCAGCGCGGTTAACGCTGATTTTGGATGGCGGGCGCGAAGTTGAAATTGAACTTGGTTCGAAATTCGCCATCACACCGCAAGTGAAGGGTGCGATAAAAGCCATCCACGGCGTTGTGGAAGTGCTTGATTTATAGAGCTTGTGGGCTTGAAATGTGTGGCAACTGCGCTTTGTCGATTTGCTTTACAAATTCGATTGCGATGCCTTGGTCAATATAGCGCACAACCCGACCACGCATTTTACCGAGCATGAGCGATGTGCCCACACTGGGCATCACCTCAGTTTTAACAGCTGCACCTGAAACAGAAATATCCAGAACTTCGCATTCATACACGCGACCATCCAGCAATGAAATTTGCGATACTTTTTCTTCCGGCTCAAAACGCGTATGGCGGCGATTATCTTCAGCACCACTGCCACGGTTCTTCAACCAATCAAGGCGTTGGTGCAAACGTTCAAGCCTTGCACCTTTCAGTGTGAAGTGAATTGCAAAGCCACCTTCAACGGCGTTGCCGCTGATGGCTTCAATACGACCAATCTCTTCAAGATAGGCCACGATTGCTTGGCCTGCCGGGGGCACTTTAGCCGACGCAAAAGTTGCACCTTCAAGCGTAATGTCGCTGACCTGGCACGGATGTTCAGTCATATCGGGCAACATAAAGCGACCGAAGATCACACCAAGCGCGTTGCTTGGCATTACATCTGTGTGTGCTGATTGGGCGATGGCTACCACGAAGAATCCTTTAAATCAGATCAGATTAAAACGGATGCTGCGTAAAGACGGAGTTAAGAAATTAAATTTATCGCTTCAGCTGAGATAATCCGCCTTCAATCACACGCAACGGCGTTGCTTTTCGACCAACTTTTTCCATCAAACTGTCGCCATTTTCATGCTCTGTCCAAATGACACGGGCAGAAACCAATTCACGCCGCAACAGCAAAGTGCGACCAGCACTTTCGGCATTGCCCAAAGCAAACAATCCGCCAAACAATTGCACTTTTCCATTGGTCTTGTCGCGCACGGGCAAACCAATCAATTCAGCAGGCATGACCATACCCGAGGTTGAAATTAACCGCATTCGCACAAGACAAGGTTGAAGCCGCAATTTTGAAACATCGAATGTTTTCGAAATTACGTCGCGTTCAAAACTATCAAATCCGCCCAAGGCATCTTTGCCTGTTAGCGGTTGTTGCAAAAGGTCGCAGACAACGGTTCCTGCCAGACGAAAATTCCAACTTCCTTCGGCAGATTGTTCAATGATTGCCAAATTTGGCATAATGGACACCATTTTAGCCAGTTGGAACTCACTGCGATCAGGACAAGCGCGTTCGGCACGCAATGATTCCCAATAGCGGAACAACTGGCGGCTTCCTGGGTGAAGGATATGCGATCCTGCGTCTGGGCTTTCGTTGTGGTCGTTAACCTTCATGGCATATCCTTCTGCGAGACGGGCCGTACCTGTCCCATTCTTGAACCTATGCCGTGTTAGTTGCAGATGCTGTGCCAGTTTTCTGGCGAAAACCAGCAACCCAAAACCCCAACCAGAAGATGCGTTGCTCTATTATTCACAACACGCATGGCGTTTTCTGAGGGGTTGGTGTAACATGAAGACGCATGTTCAAGGAGGTTCGTCATGTCCGTCTCCCACATCTTAAAACACAAGGGCGGTGATATTATAACCGCATCGCAAAGTGACAGCGTTAAATCCATCGCCGAAACTTTGGCAAAAAAACGCATTGGTGCGGTGATTATTACCGATGCCAATGGCAAAATTGCAGGCATTGTGAGCGAACGCGACGTAGTGCGCTGTTTGGCGGAAAAAGGTGGCGAGGCATTATTGCTCAACGTTGCGGCGATTATGACCAAGAACGTTAAAACATGTTCTGTTACTGACAGTGAAACCGAGTTGATGGCGATGATGACGGAAAACCGCATTCGCCATTTGCCGGTTGTGGCACAAGGAAACTTGGTGGGCATGATTTCAATTGGCGATGTGGTTAAATTCCGCATCGAGGCCATTGAACGCGACGCCGCGGATATGAAAGCCTATATCGCGGGCGCGGCTTAGGGCTTTCTGCCTCAAACAAACTCTAGTTTCTGCCCGTCGATCTTGCGATAAAAGCATGACCTGCGGCCCGTGTGGCAGGCATTGCCTTTGCCATGGGGCTTAACGCGCACCAACAACACATCTTGATCACAATCCACACGCAGGTCTTGCACGGCGAACATTTCGCCCGATGTTTCGCCCTTTTTCCACAGCGCTTGGCGTGATCTGCTCCAGAAATGCACAATGCCTGTGCGCTGGGTTTCGGCCAATGCTTGTTTGTTCATAAAGGCAAACATTAAAACCGCATTATCGGCAACATCGCACACGATGGCGGGGATCAAACCCTGGGCATCAAACGTCAACCGAAGCTCTAATGTTTCGTCCAATTCAGATGCGCTCATTTCTCATGCCTCTTGATCTTGCGTTTGTGGTATTCTCACCCATATCAGATTTTGAAACAAAGATGTGCTTATGATCGATGAAATCTATAACCGCCAAATTTTAAAACTGGCTGCAGATATTCCAAGACTGGAACGCTTGGCCCAGCCAGACGCAACCGCCGTGGCACATTCAAAATTATGCGGCTCGAAGGTTACTGTTGATCTGATGATGCAAAATGGGGTGGTGAGTGATTTTGGCCATGATGTGAAAGCCTGCGCCTTGGGCCAAGCATCCTCATCGGTTATGGCGCGGCACATTGTGGGTTCAAGCGCTGTGGAATTGCGCAGCTTGAAAGACCAGATGCATAAAATGTTGAAAGAGCAGGGGCCTGTTCCGCAAGGCAAATGGGCCGAACTTGAAGCCTTGATACCCGTGCGCGATTATAAAGCGCGCCATGCCTCAACGCTTTTAACATTTGACGCTGTTGTTGATGCGCTAAACCAAATCGAGGCAAAACATGAAGCCACCATCGGCCATTAAAGCAACCGAAGCACCAAAGCGCACCGGATCACGCTATCCCGCACCGTTCAATGAATTGTGTTTGAATCGCACCAAACATATCTTGGGCGATCAATTCGGCCTTGGTCAATTTGGTGTGAATTATGTTGTTCTGGAACCGGGTGCATGGTCAAGCCAGCGCCACTGGCACGAGAAAGAAGAAGAATTTATTTTTGTTTTGGAAGGCGAAATTACGTTAACCGATGATGCGGGTGACCATCTTTTAAAGCCGGGCATGTGCGCAGGTTTTCAAGCCAACAACGGCAACGGCCACTGCTTGAAAAACCTCACCAACATGCCTGCAAAATATCTCGAGGTGGGCAGCAGGATGGCCAATGAAAAAGCAATTTATAGCGACATCGACATGATGGTGGAAAACAGCACCGGCAAATTCGTTTATCGCAAGAAAGATGGAACGGCCTATTAAACCGGCTGTTTTTGGTTGTTGCGCAAAATGCGGTAAAGGTTGGCACAACCAGCCAAACTGATGATGATCGGCCAGAAAGAGCTAAAGCCCAACCAAAAGAATAAACCTGCCAACAAGCTGCCAAGCCCCGCACCCAAATCAAAGCCGTTTTCACCCCACATGTTAAACCGCAAGGTGCAGCCTGATGCTTTGCCAACGTTATAAAACGGCGCCATCATCGATGACATATAAATTGGCCCAGCCACAGCGCCCAACATGTTGGCGGCAATTGCGCTCCACGTGGCATGAAAGCCAAAAGCTTCCACAATAATTGAAATGGCCATGATGCCCATGCCAATTTGCAGTGAACGTTTGTGGTGGCCAAGGTCAATCAACTTACCCAAACCCAACCCCATAACCGCGCCCACAACGCCGGCAACGGCCAAGGCCCCGCCATAATTTTCAAAGCTTTCACCCAGCGTTTGAAACAGTGCCACGCGCCAAACAAAATTGACCGCGGATGCAACAACGCCATCTGAGAAAGCGGCACTGATTGCAAAAATCTTGCGTGCAGGCGAAATATCAACATCTTTCTCGATTTCCATATCGGGCATGCCGAACAGCGGAATGAGCGAAGAAAAATAAACCAGTGCCGCAACAAAGAAAGCCGCAACGGGGCCGAAAAATGAAAGTGTGAGGCCGCCTGCCAAAGGGCCAATGATGCCACACAACGCGAATATTGCTTCGCGTGCCGACACTTGCGCACCACGGTTTTCTTCATCGCCCAATCTGGCAACCATAGAATGAAAGCATGTCCAATAAAATGTTGTGCCCAATGAAGCGCTGGCCAGATAAAATATAAGCCACGGGCCAAGGCCATCTACTTTTGCCAAAACCAGATAACTTGCTGCATCAAGCACAGTGCCGATCATCAACGCTTTGCGTAAACCCAACCGCATGATCATCGGCACAACGCCCAAGCGCAAAACCAGCCGAGAAAGAATAACCACAGCAATGCAAACAAAAACCAGGGGCAGGGCAACGCCAGCCTTTAATAAATACACCCAAATGAAAACCCCGCCCAGATTATAGGCAAGGCTTTGTAAGCCCGAATGCACATAAACGCGGTTAATGTCGCTATTGGCAAACATTTTCATGGATGCACCTTGGCCCCATCATCTGACAGTGTGACATAGCCCAACCAACACCCAAACAAGCCCAACATGATGGGCCAGAAAAAGCCAAAGCCGAAATAGGCCAAACCAGCGGCAAGCAAACTGCCTGTTGCCACGCCCAAATCCCAAGCCCCTTCGCCGATAATTTGAAAGCGCAACGGGCAGGCTGATTTTTGCGCCAAGTTGTAAACACGCGACATCATCACCGATCCCCAAAGCGGAAGGGCAACTGCGGTGGAAGCACTGGCCAAAATTGCAATCCACGGCGTGTTAAAGCCATAGGCCTTCAAGCCGATTGAAACGGCCATCACAATCGTTGCGATTTGTTTGGCGCGGGCCGCGTGGCCAAGATCAATCATGCGGCCCACGCCCAAGCTCATAATTGCGCCGATCACACCACCGAGCGCCAACACCAAACCAAACGCACTGAAGTTTTGACCCAGAACCACAAACAGCGCCACCATCCAAATATAAAAATTGGCGGCTGCGCGCAGGCCATCTGCAAAATAGATCCACCACGCATTCTTTGCGGCCTGTGGTTCGATTGTCGCCTCGGGCGCGATTTGAAGATTGGGGATGCCGAACAATGTGGCAATGCTACACACTTGGATTATTGCAGCCGCAATAAAGGCAGTGGTCGAGCCAAAGTGAACCAGCAAAAATGCGCCAAGGAGTGGCCCAACAATGCCAATCAACGCTGAGATGGCTTGCTTTAAACTTTCTTGTGTGCCGCGTTTATCGGCGTCACCCAAAATAGAAATCATGCTGTGAAACGAAGACCAATAAAAACAGCTGCCGAACGCAGCGCATAAAATGTAGCCCAACAACAAAAGACTGGGGCTGTGGATTTGTGACAAAACCAAAAAGCCCAAACCTTCAACCAATATTCCGAAAATTAAACAGTTGCGCAATCCAAAGCGCTTCGCGGCAGGCACAACAGTTTTACGAATGATCATGCGGCTGAGAGTCCACGCAGCCAAAGTGCAAAAAACAATCCATGTTACAAATCCTGCTTTCAGCAGAAATGCAAACACAAATACGCCGCCCACTGCGTCTGCCAACATTTGCAAACTGGCGTGAACATAAACCCGATTAATGGCGCTGTTGTCAAAGAATCGCATGAAGAGTGAATAGGGCGATGCGCAGGCCTTTACATCATATCAGGAAAAGAAAAAATCACTGTTGCACTGGTGCTTGACAGGCAAGAGCCCCTCATCTATTCCCCAGCCACTGTCGATTGCGGAAGTAGCTCAGTTGGTTAGAGCGTCGCCCTGTCACGGCGAAGGTCGCGGGTTCGAGCCCCGTCTTTCGCGCCATCGAACATACGAGACGAACATTTCAGGGCCGCCACATGTGCGGCCCTTTGTTTTTACAATTATTGCGTCAGTTGAGTGATCACTGTCATCAAACCCAATTCAGGGTTTGCGGCGCATTTTTCGCCGATTGCTGTTCCTGATTTTTCAAGCGCTGTCAGGTCTATCGTTGTATCGCCAGCTTTGCCGCCATAATAGCCGTGCAGCCAAATAAGAACATAACTGGCCTCGTCTTTCGTCATAGCGATCAGATCAGAACATTTAATGGTTGAAACATCCACCACTTCAGCTTTTGCTGTTTGCGCCCCTAAAACCGCCAAAACAGCAAATAAGACCAATTTTTTCATCACGCGTTCCTTTTGTTGCCAAGTTGCTTCCGTGCTCAACATTAAGCGCGGGCGGATGTTATGGTAGCGACCCGGCCCAAATAAAGCGAGAGCGCGGCATTTGGCCCACAATCAATTCAATGATTAAAACAAGTGAAAGTCTTGCTTCAAATGCTGCACTGCGCTACTCACAGGCCAGAACAAAGGGGGCGTTTTTGCGCCATATGAACGATGTCTGATTTGCTTTCCTCATATTTACCGATTGTGATTTTCATGGCCATTGCCGGGGCCATCGCATTAATTTTGATGATCACACCTTTATTGATTGCTTATCGAAATCCAGATCCTGAAAAGTTGTCGGCCTATGAGTGTGGCTTTAATGCTTTTGATGATGCTCGCATGAAATTTGATGTGCGGTTTTATCTGGTGTCGATTTTGTTCATCATCTTCGATTTGGAAGTGGCTTTTCTTTTCCCGTGGGCAATTAGCCTCGGAAAGATAGGGCTTTTTGGCTTTTGGTCGATGATGGTGTTTCTTGGTGTTTTAACCGTTGGCTTCATTTATGAATGGCGCAAAGGTGCTCTCGAATGGGATTGATTGAAACCTCAACGCCAGACCAACGCGCGTTTTTCTCCGATGTGAACAACGAACTGGCTGACAAGGGTTTTCTTGTCACCACCAGCGATGATCTCATCAACTGGGCCCGCACGGGTTCATTGATGTGGATGACATTCGGCTTGGCCTGTTGTGCCGTTGAAATGATGCACACTTCGATGCCGCGTTATGATGTTGAGCGATTCGGTTTTGCGCCACGCGCATCGCCCCGCCAATCTGATGTGATGATTGTTGCAGGCACGCTGACCAACAAAATGGCGCCAGCACTGCGCAAGGTTTATGACCAAATGCCAGAGCCACGGTATGTGATCTCTATGGGTTCATGCGCCAATGGCGGCGGCTATTATCATTATTCATATTCAGTGGTGCGCGGCTGTGACCGCATTGTGCCTGTGGATATTTATATTCCAGGCTGCCCACCCACCGCAGAGGCTTTGCTTTATGGCATCTTGATGCTGCAAAAGAAAATCCGCCGCACCGGAACGATTGAACGCTGACATGGCAACAGATTTAAACGCGCTTGGCGCAATGATAGCAGACAAAACAATGGGTGCCGTTTCTGCCCACGACGTTGTTTTGGGCGAGTTGACAC
>JANXRO010000099.1 GCA_025356765.1 Hyphomicrobiales bacterium
GAAACTTTACGTGTTGTTCAATGCAGAAATAATCGCCATCAAACAATTCTTGCAGCAACACAAGCTGTGCGCCTGCTTTTGCTGCTTCACGCACCAGCATTTCAGCTTTGTCGCAATTTTTTGACCAGTCGTTTTGTGAGGCCATTTGGGTGATGGCCAGTTTCACATTAGCCATTCTCAAAGCCTTCAAGCACATTCACTGTGTTGATGCCCACGGCTTCGATGGCATAACCCCCCTCCATTACAAACAATGTTGGCAGCTTTAATTTTGCCAAGCGGGCACCATAAGTTTTAAAATCAGCCGAGGTGAGTTTGAAAAATGAAATGGGATCATCCTTGAATGTATCAACCCCCAGCGACACCACCAACACATCAGGCTTGAATGATTTTATTTTGCGGCAGGCGTTTTTAAGCGCATCGCCCCACACATCATAAGCCGTGCCCGGCGGCATGGGATAATTGAGGTTGAAGCCTTCCCCTTTGCCTCTGCCCTTTTCATCTTTGTAGCCAAGAAAATAGGGAAACGCATCTTCGGGCGCGCCATGCAGCGAGGCATAGAGAACGTCATCACGATCATAGAAAATATCTTGCGTGCCATTGCCGTGATGAAAATCCACATCCAGAATTGCCACGCGTGATGCGCCTTGATCACGAAAGGCTTGCGCGGCAATGGCGGCGTTGTTCAAAAAGCAATAGCCGCCATAGGCATGGGCATGGGCATGGTGGCCCGGCGGCCTGCACAAGGCGAAAGCTGATGATGCGCCAGCGGCCACAATAGATTGGGCTTTCAACGCCACAGCGGCAGATGATTTGGCGGCAACCCATGTGCCAGCCGTGATGGCTGTTTCAGTGCCGATAGAATAAAACCCTGCCAAACCATCAATGTTGCGTGGCTTTCTTTTGCTGAGGCCCGGCACAGGAAAGCTTGAAGGAATAATTTCACCACGATAACCCGCTGCCACCCATTGATCCCAACAGGTTTCCAAAAATGCGATCAGTCCCTTATCATGAATTTTGCCAACGGCGCGCATATCAAGTTTATCAGGTGCCATAAAATCATTCATCTTGCGGGATTTTAATTCGCGCAAAATATATTCCATGCGCGAGGGGCGCTCATAAGGGGTAACGAACTGGCCACCGCTTAACTCGCCTTGGGGAAAATGGTTGCGGTGGTCTTCACTGAAGGTAATTTTCATCTGTCGCTCCGTCTGGTGAAACGAATGTGACAAAGAAAACGCAGACTGGCAAGATCATGCAACAAGGAATGATGGTACCAATAAAAAACGCGAAGGCGGGTTAGGCCTTCGCGTCCATTCAGATCAGGAAAAGGCTTATGCCTTGCCCCAGATTTTCTTATATTCGTTTTGATAGCCGTTGCCGGGATCAAAGCCATTCTTGGGGCCGCCGTCGAATTCAACATTGGCCTTTGTTACCACATGCAATGGCGATACATAGCCCGACCATGCTTCACCAGCCATGGCGCGGTTTAACTCATCCACCAATTGCCAACCTTGCAGGTTCAATGGCTCTGCCACTGTTGCGGCTTGATATTGGCCAGAGCGAATGCGTTGATAGGCAGATTCAGAACCATCACCGGCTGATACGTTAGACGGTGCTTGGCCAGATCCTGCAATGCCAGCAGCATTGAGAGATGGGCCCATGAAATCAAAATACAAGTCATTGATGGCCATCGAGTGCGTCCACTTCGCGCCATGCTTTTGCAGCAAAGCGGTGGTGAGTTGTGGCATGCGTTGGCTGGTTTCAGCAATCGGAGTATCCACCCATTCAACTGTCGTGCCACCCAACTTTTCGATAACTTCCTGCATCTTTTTGGCTTTGGCAATGGCAATGGCATAGGTTGAATCGGTGAAATAGATGCAGCCGGGTTTGCCCTTGGCATCAATATAGGCCCACATAGCGGCCGCAGTTGAAACCTGCATCGGATCAGTCGTCACATTGGCGAAAATGCCAAGTTCTGGTGAAGGGCCAGTGGTTGGTGATGAATGCCATGTTACCACTGGAATTTTGGCAGCTTTGGCTGCGGCCATTCCGGTTGCTTGCTCAGTTGTATCAAAGCCAGAAACAATGATGCCATTGGGGTTTAACGCCAAGGCTTGGCCAAAAGCCGAGGCATGACCCTCAACAGAACCCGCACCATCAATGGTTTTCACTGTCCAACCAATGGCAGCACAGGCTTCTTCAGCACCCTTGGAGGAACCCAAGATGCCGCCGTTTTTCATATCACCAGCGAGGATGACGATGGTTTTTCCGGCTTGGGCTTTGGGGCCTGTTGTTGGGCCATCCCATTTATCCATTTTCATGGCATATTTATCAACAATGGCTTGTGCATCTGCCATTGAATCAGCAAAGGCCACTTCGGTTAACATTGGCACGGTTAGGCCCAACGCAATGCCGCGCTTTAATAACTCTCTACGATCCATAGTCTTCTCCCATTAACTCTTATTTTGATACCTTCTGGGCGGCACCGCGTTTGCGTTGGGCGTAACCTGCAATGCCAATGGCAATGAGCAAGGTTGCGCCGTTAAACAGCGGTTCCACCCAGAAGGAACCGCCAAACTGCTGAATGCCAGAAATGCCTACAGCAAGAATTGTAACCCCAATCAAAGTTCCCCAGACGTTGACACGGCCGGGTTTGATTGTGGTTGACCCTAAAAATGCCCCCACCAAAGCGGGCAACAAATATTCCAAACCCACCGAGGCTTGGCCAATGCGCAATTTTGCCGCCAGCAAAACGCCAGCAATTGCGGTGAGCACGCCTGATGCTATGAACGAACCCATCACAAAACGGCGCACAGGAATGCCGTTTAGAGCGGCGGCCTTGGGGCTTGCACCAATGGCATAAAGATAACGCCCCATCGGTGTGTATTCAAAAATGATCCACAAGGCAAAAGCCAGTGCCACCACATAAAAACCCGTGATAGGAAGGCCAAAGATTTTGGTGGCATCGAGATTGTAAAAACCATCAGGCACTACGCCCACAATCTGGCGGCCCTGAGAATGCCAAAGTGCTATGGCATATAAAATTGTGCCTGTGCCAAGCGTTGCAATGAACGAATCAATCTTGGCAACTTCAACAAGCCAGCCATTCAGCACGCCCATAAGCGCACCCAATGCCAAAATTGTCAGAACCGCAATTGGCCATGGAAAGCCGTATTTGGTTTGAAGGCTGATGGCCAGAATGTGCCACAGCACAATGCCATATCCCACGGTGAGATCAATGCGGCCCGCTGCCATGGGGATCATCGCTGCCAAGGATAGGATGGCAATGACGCTTTTTGCAGAAATGATGGAGCGCAAATTCAACAACGTTGGAAATGTATCGGGCAACAGAATTGAAAACAACACGGTGAGAAGCAGCGTAAGCAGCACAAGCCCATAAACCGGAATCCAACGGCCAAGCTTTTGCGCTGGTGTGAGCTTTTGCAATTCATAGCGGGTTGGCTCTAATGCGGTTGACTGGATTGAATTCATTATGCGGCCTCAGATGCAGATGCGGCGTGGATCAAGTTTTCAGTG
>JANXRO010000109.1 GCA_025356765.1 Hyphomicrobiales bacterium
CCTTTATCAATTTTCGACAACGCTCGACAATGCCCATCTTGTGGCCTTGGGTTGGGCGCTGGAGCTTTATCGCTATGACCCATTTCGCAAAACCAATGCCAAACGGGTAAGCTTGGCTGTGCCAAAATCAGTTGATCTCCAACAGCTTTGTGCCGAGGTGAATGCAAGTTTTGCGGTGCGCGATTTGATCAATGCGCCCGCCAATCTTTTGGGCCCTGCTGAGTTGGAAGAGGCAGCACGCAACATTGCCGCCGCCCACAAAGCCAAGTTTAAAACCATTGTAGGCAAGGAGCTGGCCAAAGAATTTCCTTTGATTGCAGTTGTAGGTCAAGCCTCAACGCGGCCCCCACGTCTGATTGAATTCATATGGGGCAAGTCAACAGATCCTAAAGTGACATTGGTGGGCAAGGGCGTTTGTTTTGATACGGGCGGTCTTGATATCAAACCATCGGCGGGCATGTTGTTGATGAAAAAAGATATGGGCGGTGCGGCCAACGTGTTGGGCTTGGCGCAATTAATCATGCAGGCACAATTGCCAGTGCGTTTGCGCGTGCTCATTCCGGCTGTTGAAAATTCCATTGCGGGCGATGCCTTCAGGCCAGGAGACGTTTTCAAAACCCGAAAAGGTTTAACCGTTGAAATTGGCAACACTGATGCTGAAGGCCGTTTGGTTTTGTGTGAAGCCTTGGCTTGGGCTGATGAAGAATCACCCGATCTGCTGCTCGACATGGCAACGCTGACAGGGGCTGCCCGCGTGGCTTTGGGCCCAGATCTGCCACCGTTTTATACTGATGATCAAAAGCTGGCCGCCCGCATTGCGCATCACGCCATGGCGGTGAATGACCCGCTGTGGCAATTGCCCTTGTGGAAGCCTTATGAGAGCATGATCGACACGCCCATTGCCGATGTGAACAATGCTGGAGCAGGTGGGTTTGCTGGCTCCATCACAGCAGCACTGTTTCTCAATCGCTTTGTAGAAAAGGCAAAATCTTATGTGCATTTTGATGTGTTCGGTTGGGTGCCAAATGCCAAACCGGGAAGGCCAAAAGGCGGTGAAGCTCAAGCCATGCGCGCCATGTTTGCGGTGATTGCCGAGAAATATCGGAGATAATTGATGAACCCAAAGGTTGATCTTTTTCTGAATTCCGAAAAAGACTGGGTGCCTGAAATGCGTGCGCTGCGCCAGATTGCTTTGGCCTGTGGCATGCAGGAAGATTTCAAATGGTATAAGCCCTGTTATAGTTTGAACGGCAGCAACATCGTTCTTATTCACGGTTTCAAAGACTATTGCGCGCTGTTGTTTCACAAGGGCGCATTGTTGAAAGACCCTTCGGGCATTCTTGTTCAACAAACTGAAAATGTGCAGGCCGCCCGCCAAATTCGCTTCACCAAGCTTGCGCAAATTATTGAAATGAAACCAATAATCGAAAGCTTTATCGAACAGGCAATCGCCAATGAAAAAGCGGGCTTAAAGGTTGAGATGAGGAAGCCATCTGAGCTTCAACTGCCAGATGAGTTTGTTACAAAGCTGGATGAACTGCCCAAACTTAAAGCTGCGTTTCAAGCCTTAACACCCGGTAGGCAAAAGGCTTATCAATTGTTTTTTACAGGTGCGAAACAATCCAAAACCCGGGTGGCCAGAATTGAAAAATCCATCCCCTATATTTTGGCCCGCAAGGGCTTGAATGATTAGAAACAGGCTTGCTTATTTTGCGTAATAAGCGAGAATGAAACGGTTCCGAAACGAAGGCCAACGTCCATGCCTCTTCCGCTTTCAACTGCTCAAGCCTTGCAACTGTGGCACGATGTTGGCTTGGCCCAAGTGAAAGACGATGAGCCTGATTTATCTCTGCGGCAGATTACAATTTTATTGGTGATTTATCTGGAAGCGCCGCCCCACACAGTGCGCGGCCTTGCCTTTAAATTGAATGTCTCGAAACCTGTGATCACCCGCGCCTTAGATGCCATGGGCAAATTGGAACTTGTATCGCGGCGGCGTGATGCAACCGATATGCGCAATGTGTTAATCCAACGCACGGTAAAAGGGTCTTTGTTTTTGGAACGATTGGGCGATTTGATCGCCGCCCACGCCAAGGAGATTTAAGTGAAAGTTCTTGATCCACGCCTGAATGCCATGCGCCCAGATTTGGCCGATGAGACCTTGCGTGGCCAAATTGATGCGCAGCATTTTGTGACGGGTATAAAGTTTCAAATTTCCAGGCCCATCGTATCTGTTCTCAAACGCCCCGAAAAAGATGCGCCCCAAACCACGCAAGCCTTGCTGGGCGAAATCTGTTTGGTGTTTGAAAACAAAAATGGTTGGGCGTGGGTGAAACTGTTGCGCGACAGTTATGTTGGATATGTTGAAGCTTCTGCTCTTAACTCTGAAATCGTTGCCCCCACCCATAAAGTGCTTGTGCCTTCGACATTGGTTTATCCAAAGCCCGATATAAAATCAGGCCCGGTTCAGTTTCTGCCGCGCCATGCGCAAGTGGCGGTTACTTCACAAAAAGGCACATTTGCAGCGGGGCATTCGGGTGGGTTTATATTCGCAGCTCATCTTGCCGCGTTGAATGCAAAGGCCCAAGATTTTGTAGCCATAGCGGAAGATTATCTCAACGTGCCTTATTATTGGGGCGGCAAATCGATCTATGGTACGGATTGTTCGGGCTTGGTGCAAACCGCGCTGCAAGCCTGTGGCATTGAAGCCCCACGTGATTCGGATATGCAGGAAAATGCGTTGGGGCACTTGGTTGCAGACCATCATAATTTGCGCCGTGGCGATTTAATTTTCTGGTCGGGCCATGTGGGCATCATGCAAAATGCAACTCAACTGCTCCATGCAAACGGGCACACCATGAAAACCACAAGTGAAACACTCGCAGATGTTGTATCGCGCTCAGATAAGCCTATCTCATCGATCAAGCGAATGGCCTAGCCGCCTTTTTCCTGCCGCAAAATAACCTTGCCATCGCCCGTTTCGCGCTGCTTTGACGCCGTGATTGGTCTTCAGTCTGGCTTCATCGAGACGGGGAATCGGCGAGGCGAAAACACCAATCACCTTCCCATTTTCCCGTCACACCTAAATGATCCGTGGCTGCTCCTGTCGCCGTCCCGAGTTGTTGCGGATCTTGAGGCCCGTTTGAATGCGTAAGTTTTGAACGGGCCTCTCCCCTTTTCATATCGCAGGGATTCCGAATCAGTTTATGATTTGTTCCATGCAGCTTGAAACTCCCATCATTCAATTTGGTTCCCACTCTCTAAGCGCTTTTGATTTGATCATTGCGGCCATGGCGCTTGGCATATTTCTGCTGGTGCTGGCAGTTGTTCTGGCGTGGCGAGGCCAATCAAACCGAACCGCCGAACGCCTTGAAGCGCAAAACCGCAGCGCTGATCTGGAATATCGCTTGGCCGAGCTTTCGGGCGTGCTCAACCATTTTTCGGCCCAAGCCCAAAGCAACCAGGTGCATTTGCAGCGTTCCATTGATGAGCGCTTGGAAGCCGTTGGCCAGCGCGTGGGCCAAGGCCTGACCGAACAATCCCAACGCACCACGCAATCTTTGGGCGCATTGCATGAACGCTTGGCGGTGATTGATGCAGCACAGGCAAACCTCGCCAATCTTTCTGGGGAAATGCTATCTCTCAAGGATATTCTGAATAACAAACAAACCCGGGGCGCATTCGGCCAAGGCCGCATGGAGGCCATTGTTTCTGATGGTCTTCACAGCAAGGCCTTTGAATTTCAAGCCACCTTATCCAACGGCACAAGGCCAGATTGCGTCATCTCGCTGCCAGATTCAAAGTTGAAACTGGTGATTGACGCCAAGTTTCCACTCGAAGCCTATAATGAAATGCGTGCATCGACGGACGATGTGGCACGCAAATCCGCTGAACAGCGTTTACGTGGCGATATGGCCAAGCATGTGAAAGACATTTCTGAAAAATATCTGATCAGCGGCGAAACCCATGAAACCGCAATCATGTTTGTGCCTTCGGAATCAGTCTACGCTGAACTCAATGAAAAATTTGAAGATGTGGTGCAAAAGGCCCATCGCGCCCGCGTTATTCTGGCCTCACCCAATGTGTTGATGTTGCTCATTCAAACGATGCAGGCCATTGTGCGTGATGCAGCCATGCGCGAGCAAGCGGGCGTTATTCAAGCTGAAGTGATTAAAATGTTGGAAGACGTTAACCGCATGAATGATCGCCTGGGCAACATGCGAAAACATTTTGGCCAAACCACGACGGATTTGGATGAGCTGACTACATCAACCAACCGCGTTTTAAAACGCGCTCAGAAAATTGAAAGCTTGGAATTGGATGATGCCCCCGCTTTGGCAGAAGCTGCTAGGCCAAGACTGATTAAATAGTTTATACTGGTTTTATGAAACACGCTGACCCTGTTGCCATTCTGCAAGACCTTATCCGCTGCCCCTCTGTTACCCCGCATGAGGGCGGCGCCATGGCCTATCTTGAAAAACTTTTATCTAAAGCTGGCTTTCAATGTCACCGTCTGGTTTTTACAGAAAAAGACACGCCTGATATTGATAATCTTTTTGCGCGGTTTGGAACGGCATCGCCGCATTTATGTTTTGCAGGCCACACCGATGTTGTGCCAGCAGGCGATGAAAACTTGTGGTCGCATGAACCTTTTGCAGCAGACATTTCTGATGGCAAAATTTATGGTCGCGGTGCCACAGACATGAAGGGGTCTGTTGCTGCTTTTGCAGCAGCCGCGTTGGATTATGTGGCTAGTAAAAACACACAAAATGGTAGCATTTCATTTTTGATCACCGGAGACGAAGAAGGCCCCGCAGTAAACGGCACGGTGAAAGTGCTGCAATGGATGCAAGAGAATGGCCACATTCCCGACCATTGCTTGGTGGGCGAGCCTTCATGCGTTGACCAACTTGGCGACACCATGAAAATTGGCAGGCGCGGATCATTGAGTTTTCAAGTCACTGTTCTTGGTCGGCAAGGCCATGTGGCCTATCCGCATAAGGCTGATAATCCGGTGCCCAAACTTGCCCGCTTCATTGACCGGATTTCCCACGCCAAGCTTGATGATGGCAATGAACATTTTGATCCTTCAAGTTTGGTTGTCACTTCCTTTGATGTGAACAATCCGGCCACCAATGTTATTCCTGCCAAAGCCATCGCAAAATTCAACGTGCGCTTTTCACCTGAACACAATCCAGCTTCACTGAAGACCTTGGTCGAAAAACACATCGAGGCTGTGAAAGCTGAACTCGGTGGCGTGTGGCAGATGGTTGCCCATGAAGGGGCCGACGCTTTTATAACGGCACCCGGCGCATTTGTGGGGCTGGTGCAAGATGCGGTGGAACAAGAAACTGGATTGGTGCCAAAGCTTTCAACATCTGGCGGCACATCTGATGCACGGTTTGTGAAAGACTATTGCCCAGTTCTGGAATTTGGCCCAACCAATGCCAGCATCCACCAAACCGATGAACATTTAGATATTGAAGAACTGAAAGCCACAACCCGAATTTATGCGCGGGTGATTGAGGCTTACTTCGGCGTCTCGCCGTAAACCACTTCAACCAGATAAAGCCCATCGGGCGGGCACACGGGGCCACAACGTGTGCGGTCTTTGGCCTCCAATGCATGTTTCATTTCAATCACTGGCCAACGCCCTTGGCCCACGCGCACCAAGCTTCCCACAATCGAACGCACTTGATGATGCAGGAATGATCGCGCTTCAGCGCGAATTTCAATTACGTCGTCAAAACGCATCACATCCAGTCGGTCGAGGGTTTTAACAGGCGAAGCGGCTTGACATTCGGCAGCGCGAAAAGTTGTAAAATCATGCTGCCCCACCAGATATTGCGCGGCTTCATGCATGGCATCCACATCAAG
>JANXRO010000168.1 GCA_025356765.1 Hyphomicrobiales bacterium
AATGGCGACAGCTTGCTTGCATCGGGCGACGTGGATGTGTGTTCAGAATTCTCGGGCGACGTTTTGGGCCAGATGCGTTCAGACACAACCAATGATTTGGCCTATACATTGCCCAAAGAAGGCGGCAACCGTTGGCAAGACACCATGGCCATTGCCAAGGGTGCACCACACCCAGAAAATGCTCATGCCTATATCAACTATATCTGCGATGCTGATGTGAACGCCAAGTTGTTGGATGCCATTCACTATCCAACACCAAACGCCGCAGCAAAAGCTAAAATGAGCGATGAGTATAAAAACAATCCCGTCATTTTCCCATCGGCTGATCAATTGAAAAAAGCTGAACCCAGCAAATATTTGGGCGAAGATGCAACAGCAGCCCGCGAAGAAATCTGGACGGCAATTCAAGCCGCCTAAGAATTTAACTACACCTTACGAACTCTTTCATCCGTCATTCCCGTTTTCGCGGGGGTGACGGTGTGCGGGGATGATTCATAAGGAAGAATTGTCTTGAATGCGGGCAGTTTCTAACCTTTGACAACGCCAAACCATCGGCTAGACTAAAGTTACCAAGCCCGAAAAGAGGCGCGGGGGAGACTAAAATTGGATGATTGGAAAGATTTTAGGCGCGTATTTTTAACTCTGGCCTCGCCGGGCAGTCTTTGGATGTTGATATTTTTCATCATCCCGATGACATTTCTTTTTGTTTTAAGTTTCTCATCCAAAGCCATTATCAATGGCGAAACCTCCACCACCGCCTATGCTTATTTTAGCACCTTCGACAATTATTTCGCCTCTGCCGGCACAAGCTATTTGGTGTTGTTGTGGCGAGCCATCTGGACAAGTGCAATTGCCACTTTCGTCTGCTTGGTTTTGGCTTATCCCTTGGCCCTTGCTGTTTGTTTTGCGCCGCCGCGCTGGCGCCCTATCATGCTGCTGCTGCTCATCTTGCCGTTCTGGATAAACCTGTTGATCTGCACTTACGCGATGTATTCTATTTTTCGAAGTACTGGCGTTGTCAACCAGGCCTTAGGTCTGGTGGGCTTGGGGCCGTATGAAATGTTGAACAACACAACGGCTGTGATCATGGGTTTGGTTTATGTCTATCTGCCGTTTATGATTTTGCCTTTATATTCAACAATCGAAAAGCTTGATCGTTCATTTCTTGAAGCCAGCCTTGATCTTGGCGCATCACAAGCCAGAACATTCTGGAGTGTCACTTGGCCGCTCACGTTGCCCGGCGTGATCACCGGAATTATTCTGGTTTATATTCCCTGCCTTGGCACGTTTTTAACATCCGATATTTTGGGCGGCCCCAACAATTGGACAATTGGCAATGCCATTCAAAATCAATTTCTGGAAGCAAACAATTGGCCCTTTGGCGCGGCCCTTTCATTCATCTTGATGTATGCAACATTTATTGCGTTGATCATTCGCGCTGTGGTGGCACGCCGCTCAAAAGGGGTTGACGCATGAGCAAGCAATTAAAACCGGGCCAAGGCCCGCTGGATTATGCGCGCAGACCGTGGATTATGACTTTGTTCGCAGGCGTTCTGGTTTTCCTTTATGCGCCCATTGCTTCATTGATCGCGTTTTCATTCAACGTTGATAAAAGCGGCGTGTGGCATGGTTTCACCTTCATGAATTATGTGAAGGCATGGCACAATGAAGCCATTTTTTATGCGCTCAGCAATTCAATCACCATCGCCATTCTCTCCACAATTTTCTCAACAATTTTTGGTGCGATGACGGCTCTGGCCCTCTGGCGTTTTAAATTCCCGTTCAAAAATGCCTATGAAGGTTTTATGACATTGCCCATCGTCGTGCCCGAAATTTGTATGGGTATTTCGTTGGCCATGTTTTTTTCCTACACGGGTATGATGGCGGGTGTGCGTGATTGGCTGTGGCCGTTTAACCTCATCAACATTATCTTCGCCCATATTGCGTTCTGTTTTCCTTTCGTGGCAGTTGTTGTGCGCGCACGTTTGCAGGGCTTTAATCGCCAGCTTGAAGAAGCATCAAAAGATTTAGGCGCAACTGAAACCCAAACCTTTATGAATGTGTTGGTGCCATTCATGGTGCCAAGTTTGGTTGCGGGCGGGCTTCTGGCCTTCACGCTTTCGCTTGATGATTTTGTAATCACGCTGTTTTCTTCAGGCCCCGGCTCAGTAACATTCCCTGTGAAAATTTACGGCATGGTGAAACGTGGCGTTGACATGCAAATCAATGCCGCATCCACCATTTTGATTGTTATAACTTTGGCTGCAACTTTGCTTGCCATGAAACTGCAAGCCCCCAATAAAAGTGGGCATTGAGGAACATGATGACTGAACCAATTATTTCCATCCGCAATGTGGCCAAACGTTTTGCAGGCGGTGTTACTGCTGTCGATAATATCTCGATTGATATTATGCCGAATGAATTCTTCGCACTGCTTGGCCCTTCAGGTTGTGGCAAAACCACTTTGCTGCGCATGATCAGTGGATTGGAAACTCCAACCGAAGGCCAAATTTTCATTGGTGGCGAAGATATGGCGTTCACCCCGCCCAATAAACGCCCCACCAACATGGTGTTCCAATCATACGCGGTGTTTCCGCATATGACAGTAGAACAAAACGTGGGTTATGGCTTGAAAGTAACGGGCGTTGCGCCTGCTGAAATCAAAACTCGAACAGCCGAAGCTTTGGAGATGGTGAAGCTCTCCCATCTGGCTTTGCGCAAACCCGATCAAATGTCAGGCGGCCAACGTCAGCGCGTGGCTTTGGCCCGCGCGCTTGTGAAGCGGCCCAAAGTGTTGCTGCTGGATGAACCACTCTCAGCCCTTGATGCAAAATTGCGCGATGACATGCGCATGGAATTAACGCGCCTGCAAGAAACGGTGGGCATCACTTTTATCATCGTAACCCATGATCAAGACGAAGCCTTGTCGATGGCCAGCCGTATTGCGGTTATGGATAAGGGTGCAGTGGCACAAATTGCAACGCCAGCTGAACTTTATGAACAGCCGCGCAATAGATTTGTGGCAGATTTTATCGGCAAGGTGAACCTGCTTGATGCTGCGATTGTCAAACAAAAGGGTGAAACCAAAACCTGTGATGCAAAGGGCATTGGCAAGTTTGATATGTTGACGGATAAAGCTTGTTCCAACGAAGCAACAATTGCCGTGCGGCCCGAAAAGTTGAAGCTTTCAACATCTGAACCCAAAGGGGCAGGGCTGGTGAAAGTGAAAGCCACCATTCGTGACGTGGCCTATTATGGCGACACAAGTCACATCATTGCTGACACCGTTGAAGGCAAGGAACTTGAAATTAACGTGCAGAATGATTCACGCACAGGCGGCGCTGGCGTTGAACGCGGCCAAAAAATGTGGGTGCATTTTAATCCCCATGATGCGCTTTTGCTGACAGAATAATTCGTTCTTTCTCTTAAAGAGAGAAGGATTTGATAAAGGAAATATCATGGCACTTGAACTGGATAAACTTGGCTATATGCCTGGCGATGAAGCATTCCGCCGTGAGAGCCTGAAAGGCACCCGCTGGGAAGCCACTTATGCAGGCGCACTTTCATTTATGCGCCGCAAATATACGCGAGATTTGAAAGGCGTTGATATTGCCATCACCGGCATTCCGTTTGATCAAGCTGTGTCCCATCGCTCTGGTACACGCATGGGGCCAGAAGGCATCAGGCGTGCATCGGCTGAAAATGCTTGGGGGCCATTTTGGCCTTGGATGTTTGATCCGTTTGATACATTGGCAGTGACTGATTATGGCGATTGTTTTTTCGATTGGGGCAAGAAAGAAAACTTCCCCGAAACATTAGAAAAACATGCAACGGAAATTATTTCTTCTGGTGCTGAAATGATTGCCTTGGGCGGCGATCATTATGTGTCTTATCCCATTCTCAAGGCGCATTACAAAAAACATGGGCCATTGGCGCTGGTGCATTTTGATGCCCACCGCGATGTGGAAGTTGATATGGGCGGGCGTATCGACCATGGCACAATGTTTGGCTATGCCGTGCGCGAAGGTTTGATCGACCCCAACAAATCTGTGCAGATTGGCATTCGCACCACGTTCACAGGCGAAACCACTATGGGCTTTCGCATAATTTATGCCGATGAATGCCATGCCAAAACCGCCACAGAAATTTCAAAGATTATTGCGAAAAAAGTTGGCAAGCAAAAAGCTTATCTCACATTTGATATTGATTGCTTGGATCCATCAGCGGCGCCTGGCACAGGCACACCAATCCCCGGTGGCTTGACGTATCACCAGGCCGCATCAATCATCCGCACACTGACGAATATTAACTTTGTGGGCATGGATATGGTTGAAGTGTCGCCACCCTATGATCATGCAGAAATAACATCAGGTGCTGCATGTGCTTTGGTGATGGAATATATCTGTTTGCGCGCGCATCAAAAAGGCGCAAAAGCACATGTGATGAAACGCTGACACTCAGGAGGAACCAATGACGGTTGAACTTAATTATTTGGCCTATACAGCAATGCTTACGGCAGCACTTTGGGTTGTTTACATCGCTTCACAAGTTCAAACCAATGGCTTTCTCACGCAACAAAATTATGTTGATCCAGCGCCGCGACCAGTGCCACTCTGGGGCCAGCGGGCACACCGTGCTTATCTTAATGCGGTAGAGGCATTTGCCCCCTTCGCAACGCTGGTGCTTATCCTTCACGTCACCAATCAAGAAAACAGCACAACAGCCTTTTTGACAATGGCTTATTTCTGGCTGCGCGTTGTTCATGCCGCAGTCTATTGGTTTGCCGTCCCCTATGTTCGCACAATCTCCTTCACATTGGGTTTTCTGTGCGTCGTGGGGCTGTTCTGGCAAGTTGTAACTTGAACCGAATTTAATCAATGAAGTGGAGTTTACCATGACCAAAACCTTTGCTGATATGTTAGCCGCCGCCAAGGCCGTAGTCCCCACAATCTCGGTGGAGGAGGCCAAGAAATTATTGGGTGATCCCAATGTGGTTTTCCTCGATGTGCGCGACGGCACGGAAGTTGCTAATGGCAAAGTGAAGGGCGCATTGCATGTGCAGCGCGGGCTATTAGAGGGCAAGGTTGATCCTGCCTCACCCGGCTATGTGAAAGAGATCACTCCAGAAAAAACGCTAATCACCTATTGCGCATCAGGCGGTCGCGCGGCCTTATCTGGCCAAACGCTGAAAGAAATGGGTTACACCAAAGTGTTCAACTTGGGCAAATTTCAAGATTGGAAAGACGCAGGCGGCGAGGTGGAATAACCTCGGCCGCGTCGATCAATCAATATCCATCCGCCGCACCAGCTGACCTTCTGTCGTCATGCGCGCCATAAAGTTTGCCGGGAATTGGCTTGCTGCCAGCCATGGCATCGTTGCCAGATGTTGCTATTGCCGAAGCCGCATCGGGTTGCGCACCAATCAAAATCGATTCAGCAGCGCCCCACGGCGTTTGCTCAACAATTTTATAGCCCATATCGCTCAAAATCTTTGCCGTGTCTGGTGAAAGAGCAAAGGGCTCCGCTGAAATTTGGTCAGGCAACCATTGGTGATGAAGACGCGGGGCGTTCACCGCTTCTTGAATTTGCATGCCATGGTCGACCACATTGAGAATGGCTTCAAGCACAATGGTGATGATGCGCGATCCGCCGGGGCTTCCCAACACCATGAACACCTTGCCATCTTTTTTAACAATGGTTGGGCTCATAGAGCTTAAAGGCCGTTTGCTTGGCGCAATGATATTCGTAGTGCCTTGCACCAATCCAAACAGATTGGGCACACCGGGCTTCACAGTGAAATCATCCATCTCATCATTCAGAAAAAATCCGGTGTCGCCTGCAATCACCTTGGCACCGAAATATGCGTTCAATGTGTAGGTGATCGCAACCGCGTTTCCGTTTGTATCAACGATGGAAAAATGCGTCGTCTGCGTGCCCTCATGCGGCGCAACACCGGGCTTCACGTCTTGCGAAGTTGTGGCCTTGGCCGGATCAATCTTGGCGCGAATGGCGGCGGCATAATCTTTTGATGTGAGGCGGTCGACAGGGTTTTTAACAAAGTCAGGGTCCCCCAATTCAAAGTTGCGATCAACAAAGGCATGGCGCATGGCCTCTGCCATGACATGCACGCTGGCCGCAGAATGAAAGCCCATGTCGTGCAGGGGGTAGCCTTCCAGAATATTCAAAATTTCGCAAAGCGTTGTCCCGCCAGAGCTGGGCGGCGGTGAGGAAATAACTTCAAAGCCCCGATACGTGCATTTCACCGGGGCCAGTTCTTCAACCGAATAATCTTCGAAATCTTTTTTGGTGAACACGCCACCATTGGCAGCGCTTGCCGCCACAACTTGGTCGGCGATAGCACCTTTGTAGAATGCATCAGGCCCTGTGCTGGCAATTTGTTTCAGCGTTGCCGCCAATTTTTTCTGCACCAGAACTTCGCCGGTTTTCCACGCGTTGCCCGCATTCAAAAATGTTTCAGCAACATTGGGTGCCGCTGCAAAAGCCTTTGTGCCCGTGGCCAGAATATCAATGTCCCCCTGGTCGAGCTTGAAACCTTCTTCGGCCAGCTTGATCGCGGGTGCCATCACATCAGCGCGTTTCATTGTGCCGTATTTTGAAAGCAGCGTATCCAGCCCCAACACGGTTCCGGGCACACCCGCAGCAAGATAACCTTTCAAACTTAAATCGGGCACCACCTCGCCCTTGGCATCAAGATACATTTTTTCGGTTGCGGCCAAGGGAGCCTTTTCACGGAAATTTAAAAAAATGTCGCGCCCATCAGCCAAATGCAGCGTGGCAAAACCACCGCCGCCAATGTTGCCACAACAGGGGTTGGCCACCGCCAGTGCATAACCCACAGCCACGGCAGCATCCACCGCGTTGCCGCCGCGTTTTAAAATCTCAATGCCAATCTCTGAAGCCAAATGTTGCGATGTCACCACCATGCCGTGATCAGCAGCAACCGGCTGGCGCGTGACAGAACTTGCCGGAAGCGAAACACAGGTGAATGAAAACAGCAACGCAATGCGAAACATTTTAAGCATTATAAAACTCCCGTTTCAGCCGACCGTTTGGATATTTGAGACCAAACACGTTTCGCAATCAAGGGCGAAGTTCTCACGATCTCTGTGAAAGAAGCCACGAAACAGCGATGTGAAAAGTTCACACCAGAAAAACCTAATCACCTAGCGGCCTCGCTGCCCTAATAGGCGAAACACCGAAAGAAATTTTCTCATCCAAGTGTTGAACCTTGGCAAATTCCAAAATTGCATATGTGGCGGTGGCAAGGTTAAACAATAATTCCATTGGTATGAAAATAATCCTTGACAGCGTACGCTTGTCGGCCTATATCTCGTCATACTCCACAGTTGCGAAACAGCACTGATCCCCAACAACAGTCTTGAGCCCATCAGGAAG
>JANXRO010000175.1 GCA_025356765.1 Hyphomicrobiales bacterium
GACAACGAGCAAAAGATCGACGATAAAATTGAATTGGGCAAAATCAGGGATAAGCAAAAGCATGATGGCAACAGCCAACCCCGCCAATACGACGGAGCTTTGCGCCAAGCCCGTTGGAACAACAGCGCGTTTTCGGAACAATAATACGCCACAGGAAATTCCAAACATTGATCGCACAAAGCCAAAGGCCAATTGTGGAATGGTAAAAATCACACCAACGTTCAGCCCTTTATTGAAGAACGAAATGAAAGCCAAAAGTGCAGCGCTGGCAATCACGATGAACGCAAGTTTGGAATCATTCAGCCATCGAATAGACATTGCATAGATCAGGTTCACCAACAGTTCGAACATCAAAGACCAATAGGGCACATTGATAGGGAAAAGATATTCGGTTGAATAATGGCCGTTGGGAATAAGCCCAGCCGTGAGAAAAAATGGATTGATCAATTCGGCCAGTTTGAAGTTTGCAAATCCACTGTTGGATCCGTTGATGGTGATTTGAACAAAGATGCACACAATCAACGAAGCCAGAAATGCCGGATAAAGTCGCACAAACCGTATTTTCAGGAATGTCCAGCGTGATAAAAATCCAGTTTTGAGCGATGGCTCATAGGCATGCGCAATGACAAAGCCGCTGAGAATGAAAAACAAATCAACGGCCAGATAACTTCTGAAAACCTTGAAATTCCATAAATAATCCAAATGGCGCTGCATCACGATGAAAGCAGCAACGCCACGCATGCCATCGAGCAGCAGAAAACGATGTTTGCGGGCGTTGTCTTGGTTGGGTGTTTTGAATGTCATGGTGAGCAAATGTTTCGCCGGGGCTATTTTTTTACAACATGAAAACCCCGGTGTGGATAAAATATCGCCGATAGAACCCCCAACATTTCGATAAGCCCGAATATCGGGGTCAACAAAACAATGACAACCGACCACCCAAAGGTTTCAAACCATTGAAATCCGCCACGCTGCTTGAGGTTTGTCCAGAGGCCGATCAAATAAGCGCTGAGAACATAAAGGTAAGATATAATCATTGGAACGCGCGCCAGTGTTGGAGGCTTGAAGCCCATGAATATGTTGGCAAATGTGTAGCCGATTGTGATGGGCGCCAAGCTCCACAGCATGATCAGGAAAAGCATGGGCACGCGCCATTGGGTTTTGACGGGTGCATTGAATGCCACCAGCCTGATGCCGGTAAACCAGCGCGCCCGTTGGCGAATGAAATCTGAAATTGAAAGCGCGCTTTGCTCTTCCATATATCCGTCGATCCATCGGGTCTTGATGCCTTTTTGAACCAGAACCAGCGCCCAATGCGCATCTTCGGTAATGTGTCCATTGGGGCCAACATCAAACCCGCCAGAGAATTTCACAATGTCATTTCGGGCTACAACCCAGGAACCATGCAAGCCAAACAGCGGACGGCCGAAGCGGTGTTGAAGATAATAGCGGCCAAAATCATCGCCCGTTCGAATGCAATCTGCCAATGTTAAAAAGCGCGACGATAAAAATGTTCGGCCATACAAGATTGCACCTTGGCCAACCCGCAATTGGCCTGATTTTTCTTCTTCGGAAATCATGCGGCACAGGCCCTGCACACCTGAAGCGGTGGGCTGGGTTTCTTCGTCAAGATACACTGTCCAAGTAGTGTCGCTGCGTTTGGAATTCATCACGGCATAATGCAACGCGCGTGCCTTGAACCGTGTATGCCGTGGGGTTTGATAATCGTCAGGAACGCGAATGACGTTGATGTGCGGATCATCATCATGGGGAAAATGCCGATTGCCATCAATCACCACTTCAATGGAATAATTAAACAGCGGATTTGATTGCATTTCGGCTTTACAGCGCGCAATCGTCGCGTTCAATGCCTGATGGTTCTCACCCCTTGAAACAATCCGAAAGGTTACGGCAAAGGGCATGGCCACAACACCCTCAAGCGCTAGTGCGGGCCTGAAACTCAAAAAACCCATCACTCCCACCATGCCCATCAGGAAATTTGGAATATAAAGCAAATATCCGAATGATAGAAACTGCTCCACTAGGTTTTGCGGTGTGCGGCCAAGACTGCCCTGGCTTTGCAGCAGCAACAAAAAAGCCACACCTGATGCAAACAAGACAATGACGCCAAACCGGCGATACAACACGGATGTAAATATGGCTGAAGCTTTCTGGATTTTTGCAATGAGGCTTGGCAGTACCAAAGAAAAAATCAATTGTAAAACTGCAAGTATCATATCAACCTCTAACTTCAGTTGACATTGTTTGGCGCTTGCCATTGCAATGGAGGGAGATAGGCCATGGCGACCGTGAAGGCAGGAATGGGCGTGGATTTGGCATTGGTCTTTGCGGTTGATGTTTCATCAAGTGTTGATGAGGGCGACTATAAACTGCAAATGGGCGGCATTGCCCAAGCGTTGCGCAATCCTGTGGCCTTGGATTATGTGCAATCTGGCCCGCAGAGAAAAGTTGCAATCAGTCTGGTGCAATGGTCAACGGCGAAAACCCAAGTCGTCACATTGGATTGGCACATATTGGTGGATGGCCCCAGCATTGAAGCAGCAGCGTTGAGTATTGAAACC
>JANXRO010000221.1 GCA_025356765.1 Hyphomicrobiales bacterium
AGCACAGAAATGAAACAGGTTTTTGCGTTGGCGAGGTTGACGCATGCTGAAACAGACGGCTATTTCAACATGGTGCAAAGTGATGGCTCGGTTGATCCATCGGGCATTGCGAAGGGCTGGGCGATTTTTAATGCCGCGCAGATTTTAGAGAAGGCTGGCATTAAAAACTATTTCATCGATGGTGGCGGCGACATTCAATCTTCTGGCAAAAATGCTGAAGGTGAATTTTGGCGCGTTGGCATCAGAAGTCCATTTGCCCTTTCAGAAATTATCAAAGTTGTGGCGCCGCGTGGGCAGGGCATTGCCACTTCGGGCAGCTATATTCGCGGGTGCCATATTTATAACCCGCATGTGCCACAGCAGAAATTATCAGATGTTGTGAGCATCACAGTGATCGGGCCAAATGTTTTGGAGGCTGATCGTTTTGCCACGGCGGCTTTCGCCATGGGGGCTGATGGCGTCTATTTCATCGAAGAGCGTAAGGGCTTTGAAGCCTATCAAGTCAATGCACAAGGCATTGCAACACAAACAAGCGGCTTTGGAGGCCATGTGATTTAACAATGAAATATATTGATCGCTTGCTCAATCACATCACCATGTATCGGCTGGTGCTTTATTATCTTGCGGCCTTGCTGGGTGGCGATTTTGGCTTGGCTTTGCTTGGCAAATCTTCGCATGATGCAGCGGCCTTGGCCTTTTCAATCGTTGTGATCACGGCTGTGTGTTGGCTTTTAAACCGCTTGCTAGGCTTGGCATTTCGCGTGCCGGTGAATGCTGAATCAATTTATATAACAGCCTTCATTTTGGCTTTGATTATGCCACCGGTTTTGCCAGCTGATGTGAAGGGCGTTGCTGGATTGGCGGTGGCGTCTGCTGCCGCCATGGCATCGAAATTTATTCTAGCAATTTATCGCAAGCATGTTTTCAATCCTGTGGCGCTGGGTGTTGTTGCATCTTATCTTCTGCTTGATCAATCTGCCACGTGGTGGGTTGGGGGCAGCGTTTATCTTTTACCCATTGTTGTGGTGGGCGGTCTTTTAATTTTGCGCAAACTTCAACGCTTTGAAATGTTCGGGGTTTATCTGCTGAGCAATCTTGCGGTGACCCTGCTTTCAACCACGCCGGACATGTATGGCGATGCATTGTCGCAAACGTTCCTGTCATCACCCTTGTTGTTTGCAGGTTTTGCCATGTTGACAGAGCCGATGACAGCGCCTGCCGCGCATTGGCCAAGCCTTGGCTTTGGCGCTTTGGTGGGGGCACTTTCATCGCCTTCAACGCATATGGGCGAATTTTATTTCACGCCTGAATTGGCGTTGCTTGTGGGCAATGTTTTTGCTTGGGCGGTGAACCCGAAATATCGCTTCAAGCTGGTTTTGGAGCGCATCGAAAAAACCGCGGCAGGCTGTTATGATTATGTTTTCACGCCTAACAGGCCTGTGGCTTTTGTGCCCGGGCAATATCTGGATTGGACAATCCATTCGCGCCGCGCTGATGACAGGGGAAACCGGCGCACGTTTACAATTGCTTCGGCACCTTCAGAAAACCACGTGCGTTTGGGCGTTAAATTTTACCCCAATCCATCGGCCTATAAGCAAACGTTGTTGAACATGAAGCCCGGTGATGTGGTTTATGGGGCGCAATTGGCTGGCGATTTTACATTGCCCAAAGCACCCGAAGAAAAGTTGGCCTTTATCGCGGGCGGCATTGGCGTGACACCGTTTCGCAGCATGATTCAACATATGATGGATGTGGGAGATTTTCGTATCGCCACGCTGTTTTATGGCAACAACAAAGCCAATGAAATTGCCTATGTGGATGTGTTCAACCGCGCCGAACAAGAACTGGGTTTACGCACCGTTTATGCCGTGGCTGACGCACCCGCAGCACAAACCAACTTTCATGCAGGCTTTATTGATGCTGATTTGATCAAGCGCGAGATGCCTGATTATGCTGAACGAACGTATTATGTCTCCGGCCCACGCAGCATGGTGGTGAAGTTTGAAAAGGTTTTGGCAGAATTGGGCATTGCCAAAAGCAAAATTAAGACTGATTTTTTTCCGGGCTTTGCTTGATCTTTGCAATGCGATCGTTCACCAATTGCGCGACGTTGACCTGATGTAAACTTGGGTGAAAACGCGTCATGCGCCAGTATGCTTGGTGAAGCGCAGAGTTAAATCCACTTTTTGTAAAAAGCGTTTTTACAAAAGCAAATTTGCTTTGTAATAGAGGTGGTGCTTCTGTTGACCACAAATCCAGATAGTCGCTTTGCTGCACAGCAAATGCGCTAACTGGACGCGTTTTTATAACCGTTCGAACGATAACGTAAATTTCGCCAAGCGTTCGGATGTTAACCCGCTTGCCACCAGTTGGCGCGTTCACGCGGTACCAAGTATCTGATTTTCCAGTACGTGCCAAAAAAATCTCTGTGCTCTCAAAACCGTTTTCGGGTCGATACATTGAGAAGAATAACTCTGGTGAAAATTGCCAAAATCCGTGGCCGCAGAAATTGTTTGCAGGCAAGCAATGCAATATTTGCCCACCTTCTGCGGTTAGGTTCCACAATGTTGATAATGCTTGCGGTAAATTAAAAACATGCTCAAGCGTGCCGAAATCGATCACCGTGTCAAATTGTGGTGGAATTCTATCGAATGGAAGGTTGAGATCATGCAGAATTGTGGCGTGCTCATAAGTCGTAGCATCGAGTGAATCAATGCTTGTAGCACCAAAGAAATTTTGTAAAAAAGGTTCGCAATAATCAGCAAATTTGTGTTGGTACTTATGGCCAATTTTTTGCGAAATATATTTTTCGTGCAAATGTACACACTGGCGTCCCAACGTTAGGGTTCGCCCAAAATCTCCAAATGTTTTGGCATAGCGTAAGCAATTTAGACCCTGTGCATCAATCCCCAAAACATTCTCCTAAAATTATCCTAACTAAGTATATTATTCTCGGTTAAAAGTATACTGGGAGCTTCTGGTGTTGGCGCAGTTTCACAACTGTCCATGTCGAATTTTGATGTTTGTGTGCAACTGTGGCGTCGTGTTAGTAGCTGTTTTCAGGTTAACTTAGTCGCCAACAGGAGAATTATTTGATTTCTTTTTATCGATTTAAATGCGCAATCATGGCCCACTATGCCAAGGCGAGCTATGCGCTGCATGGGATAACTATGCCAGTTGACCGGAAGATAATGTCTAACGTTGTAGTTGCTTCATTAATGAATGGTTCATTCGAACGGCCAGAGGCGTTGCTGCTTGGTGAGAAGCTGCGCAAAGATGATCGAATATTGGAATTGGGGGGTGGGCTTGGCTTGATTTCGGCAATGTCAGCAAAAATTGCTGATCAGGGAACTGTAGTTACAGTTGAAGCGAACGTTGATATTATAGGCTATTTGCGTCGTGTGCATGAAATCAATCACACAAATGTTGAAATTATCAATTCAGTTGTTGTTGGTATGCATACTAAAAGTAAATTGCCTTTTTATGTTCGTGAAGATTTTTGGTCTTCATCGCTCTCTGTTGATCCGAGGAATTTTTCGATGGTGCGCGAAGTTGACGTGGTCGCGATTGCCGAATTGGTTGACAAGCATCGCCCAACTGTCGTGATTTGTGATATAGAAGGTGGTGAGATTGATTTGATCGAGGCTAATTGGACAAAAGGCGTTCGGTTAGTGATGATGGAGGTTCACCCTTCTAGTTTTGGTAAAATTGGACTCGAAAAAATTTGCAGCTTTCTTACTGGTAATGGATTTGAGGTGAAATTGAAAAAGGATTTGCTAACGGCGTCAAGGCATTCGATTTAGTTTGATTGCATTGTCAAATATTTGCGTTGCATTTATTAATCCGCTTTAGTCGCTGTCTAAACTTCTTAATCCGAACCTTACAGCCATCCGCCTGACAAGATATTCACCGATTTCAGGAAGTGAAATTCTGCGAAATTTTGATTTGCAAGTGGTGGAGTAAGAAGTTCCAGAAAAAACTCCTAAATATTCCATCTTGCTTTTAGCCAGCCCCGGAATCCATGTTTTGCCCCAGGGTTTGTGTTTGCTGTTGAAGTGGCGCAACACGGGCGTGCCTTTGCTGTGGCCCAGCATGAATGTCATCAGATTGAAGCGGCTGGGCATTGCCTGCCAGTTGTTTTCGAAACTGAGGTTGAGCACATCTTGATCAAGGAAAGGCAGTTTGCGGTTGGTGTTTTGGGCTTCAGCGATAATTTGTCTGGCTTTTTGCAACCAACGTTCTTCAAGTGTTTTGGGCCAATCAAAGAGGATTACTCCGGCATTGAAATATCGACTTTCGGGCCGCATGCCGATGTTTCGCGGGTGGTCGGAAACCAAGCGCGCCCAGCCGGGTAATGAAACATAATCTTCCACAGCTGCAATGGGTTTGTTGTTCATATTGAATGAGAACACATCATTCAGCGGTGCCAAGGGTAAAATATCGCAATCAAGATAGAGCAGGCGCTGATAGGTATTGGGAATAATTCTATCAAGCATCAATCGCAACAATGTGGCTGTGCTGAAGCGGCCTGCCTTGATTTGTTTTAGCGCGGTGCTTGGATCAACACTGTTAATATCCACGCGGATTTTGTGCTGATTGATAAACGCTTGAAATGTTTTGAGTTCAGCATCGCCAACGTCATGGGTGATCAAAAAGAAATCGGCAATTTCAGAGACTTGCTGCTGCTGACAAAAGCGAAATGTCG
>JANXRO010000219.1 GCA_025356765.1 Hyphomicrobiales bacterium
AACCAACACTCATTAAATCGGAGACTATTTTGGCTGAACCTACAAAAACCACTTTCGCTGAAGGCCAATTGAAGGCTTTGGTTGAGCGCATTGAACGCTTGGAAGAAGAGAAAAAAACTATCGCTGCCGATATCAAGGAAGTTTATGCCGAAGCAAAGGGCAATGGTTTTGACATCAAAATTTTGCGAAAGGTAATTTCACTCCGTAAAAAAGAACCTGAAGAACGCCAAGAAGAAGAAGCCATGATTGATTTATATCTCGCAGCACTTGGAATTGTGGTGAACAGGGAAGAGGCGGCTTGAGACAGGGTGTTTTAGATTCCACAGCGGCTTAAATGCAGCGACTTTAGAAACCTTTAATCCAGTGCAATTGCTCTGTTGTTGCATTCGCCAAAACTTGATCTTTGGGCAATGCTCCGTTAATCCCATTGCAAATTTGAGGATCGAGACATGTTAGAAGCTGCCAAGCGCGTTGCGGATAAGAAAGATTGGATCAAAGGGGCATTGAGTGATTGGGAAATCATCATTGGGCTTGAGGTTCATGCGCAGGTTTTATCCAAGGCCAAATTGTTTTCTGGCGCTTCAGCTGAATTTGGCGGCGAGCCTAATGACCATGTTTCGTTTGTGGATGCGGCCATGCCCGGCATGTTGCCGGTGATCAACGAATTTTGTGTGGAACAGGCGGTTCGCACGGGCTTGGGCCTAAAGGCCGAGATCAACGAAGTTTCAGTTTTCGACCGCAAGAATTATTTCTACCCAGATTTGCCGCAGGGCTATCAGATATCGCAATTCAAACAGCCCATCGTGGGCGAGGGCGTTGTGACGATTGATCTGGATGACGGCAAGTCTATCCCCGTGCGGGTTGAACGGCTGCATTTGGAACAAGACGCCGGCAAATCTTTGCACGATCAACACCCCAACATGAGCTATGTGGACCTCAATCGTTCGGGCTGTGCTTTGATGGAAATTGTTTCAAAGCCCGACATGCGTTCGGCTGATGAAGCCAAAGCCTATGTTACCAAGCTTCGCCAGATTATGCGTTATCTGGGCACATGTGATGGCAATATGGAGCAGGGTTCGATGCGAGCCGACGTTAACGTTTCTGTACGCAAGCCCGGCGCGCCATTTGGTACGCGCTGTGAAATTAAAAACGTCAATTCCATTCGGTTTATGGGACAAGCCATTGAATATGAGGCGCGCCGCCAGATTGGTATTTTGGAAGATGGCGGAAAAATTGATCAAGAAACCAGGCTTTACGACCCCAAAAAGGGCGAGACGCGTTCCATGCGATCAAAAGAAGAAGCGCATGATTATCGGTATTTTCCAGACCCAGACCTGTTGCCGCTGAAACTTGACATGAAACACGTGGCTGAGATTAAGGCTTCTCTGCCGGAACTGCCAGACGAGAAAAAAGCGCGTTTTGTTTCGGCCTATGGGCTTTCTGCCTATGATGCATCGGTTTTGGTGGCTGAACAAAAATCTGCTGACTTTTTTGAGGCTGTTGCAAAGGGCCGCGATGGCAAATTATCTGCCAATTGGGTGATCAACGAGTTCTTCGGTCGGTTGAACAAAGAGGGTAAAAGCATTGAAACTACTCCAATTTCGGCCGATCAAATTGGTGGCATTGTGGATTTGATTGCGGCTGGAACCATCAACGGCAAGATTGCCAAAGATGTGTTTGAAATTGTTTGGACCGAGGGTGGCAAGCCTGCCGAAATCGTTGAAAAGCGCGGCCTTGTGCAGGTTACAGATCTGGGCGCCATTGAAAAAGCGGTGGATGAAATTATTGCCGCAAATCCTGATAAAGTTGAAGCCGTGAAGGTTAAAGCCTCGATGTTGGGTTGGTTTGTGGGGCAGGTGATGAAGACCACTGGAGGCAAAGCCAACCCCCAAGCCGTTAACGAATTACTGCGCCAGAAGCTGGGAATTAACTAGTTTAAGCAATATCTTAATATCTGGTTCACTTTTGCCTTGGGCTTAGCTATAGTCCGTATGCTGATTATCAGTACACGTTGTATTATAGGAGTATGCTCTCATGGCAAAGACCGCCGCGCGGGCCAAAGTTAAAACAGTTCCAGCGAAAAAAGCTGTTGCAAAAAAGCCAGTGAAGAAGGTTGCGGTGAAAGCTGCGCGTGGGCCAACGCCTGCGGAAAAGCAACGTTTCACGCTGTATGGCAATGCCGCTTCTGGCCCCAGTTATACGGCGGCTTTGGGCTTGGCGCTGTGTCGGCACCCATTTTCATATATACACATTAACCTGCGCGATGGCGGGCACAAACAGCCGGATTATTTGGTAAAAAACCGTTTTGGGCAGGTTCCTGCTTTGCGTGATGGCCAATTGATCTGCGTGCAATCAGCCGCAATTTTGCTGCATCTTTCCGAAACCTTGGATAAGTTTAATTCCAAAAATCCGCTTGAACGGCAACGCATTCGCGAGTGGCTGTTCTGGCAATGGGATAAGCTTGCATTGCCGATTTTCAGGTTGCGGGCGCGGGTTCGTGGCTTTCGCCAATTTGGCGACGAAATTCGCATTATGTATGACACTGAAGCCAAAGCCGCTTTGGCCGTTTTAGAGCAAGAGCTTGGCAAAAACGATTGGGTTGTAGGAAAAAAGCCAACTGTGGCTGATATCGGCATCTATGGCGTTTTGCGCTATGCGGCGGAAGGCAATGTCGATCTGTCGCATTATCCACATGTGATTGCGTGGAAGAAGAAGTTTGAAGATTTACCGGGCTTTGCTACACCAGAAGAACTGCTGCCGCTAGAAAGCAGGCTCATCTAACATAAGGTTCAAGCGTGGCGTTCACATCAGTTTCAAACTCCACCTCGAAAACCTTGCCAGCTGCGCCGGAGCCGCCAAAAAAGCGTAAAAATCGCGAATGGACCGGAGCAAGCATTGCATTACTGATTGGTGTTGCAGGCCTATGCTTCGGGCGGCTTGGCTTTCTGTGGATCAGGTTTGATATTTTTTCACAATTTGCGATGCAATTTATATTCTTGGCTCTGGCTGCGATTTTGGGCATGGCGCTGCCCAGGTTCAAAGGGCTTTTTGCAATTGTTGGTTTTATTATTCTCATCTGCCTTTATGGGCTTTTGCCACATTTGTTAAAAGATGGGGCAGAAGGCGCGTTGCAAGATGGGGAAAAGCGTTTGCGCGTTGCGCAGTTTAACGCCCATTCGATAAACCCCAATCACACCGAAATTATTGCGATGGTGCGGGCGCTTAATCCTGATGTCATGACGATTGTTGAATTTGTGCCTTCGAGCAAGCCGGTGCTTGATGGATTAAAAACGGACTATCCGTATCAAGCCACGTGCTGGGAAGTGGCCGCTTGTAGTTTCGCAATCATATCGAAAACGCCGTTGGATAATATCAACGGCAAAGGCACTTGGGAGGGCGCGCCCTTTCTGCGTGCTTCACTTGGTGCTGAATTTGGCAATTTGAATGTGCTTGCCGTTCACACAACGCGGTTTCCGTTTGCTGTGGCGCAATTTAAGCAAGTGAATGCCTTGGCGAAATATTTGGAAACAGTGCCGGGAAATCTGCTGGTGATGGGTGATTTTAATGCCACGCCTTTTTCGCGCGTAATACAAAACTTTACGCAGAGCTTGGGGCTAACGCGCCAAACGCAGCTGCCCAGTTGGCCCTCGCAATTTGATTTGCCGCAATTGGCTATCGACCATATTTTCACAGGTCCAGGCATTCGCGCGCTTGGCCAAGAAACGATTGGCGACAATGCGGGATCAGATCATTATCCCGTTGCCATCACGCTGGCGGTTCCTGCAAAATAATATTTGCGTTTGGAAAATCTGGTGAATGAATTGGCTTATGCGCGCAGTTAAGCAATTTCTAATTTTGTTTAACCTGTTGAAATAAAAAGATAAAAAAACATCCTTAAAATGAACTTAAAACACGATTCAATTTTTCTTAAGCCTGTCGTTTAACGTGGCGTTGAAAACTTGGAGGCAAATTCAACTCATACTGCAACACGATGTTGCGGACAACGTCTGAAGCTTAGAAACAAAAAAGCACAGGCAAAACAGGATGGGTATGAACATGACAATGACTGATCAATTTTTGACTGAAATGAATCCGCTTTCTGCAAAAGCTGAAGATCTTTTGAATTTGGGCTTGCAATATTGCATGGGCCATGGCGTTAAGCAGAGCTTGGTTTCAGCTCACAAGTGGTTTAATATTTCTGCACTTAAAGGCAACGAAGCTGCAAAGGCTTATCGTTGTGAATTGAGCCAAGAAATGACTGCTGATGAAATTGCCGAAGCACAACGCCAAGCGCGCGCTTTGTTGACAGTTCACTAATCCAATTTCCACAATGCGACGGGGCGGGGCTTACAAAACAGCCCGGCCTGTCTTGCTTCAGGATGAGTGCGCTATCAATAATCGAGTGTGGTGCCTGAATCATTATTTTGGCGGTCGAACATCAAACGATTCATTTGGCTGTCGAGTTGCTTTTGGCGCAACTGCTTTTGATAAAGCTCAGTTTCATAGATATCCGCTTGATTGATGGCGGCCTGTTGTTCAGCGGTGAGGTTTGCGCCGTCAAAATTGTTTGTTGAATAGCCTTGGCCCAACGGAATGAATTTATCAAAGGCAAAGGCCGCATTTGGGCCGGTTACCGCCAGTATTGCCAGTGCTGTTACCCAAAAAAACTTACGCATATTCAAACCCCTTTGACCTGCCATAGTTAGCATGTTTCTGCCAAACATGCCAAGAATTCGTTAACTATGGAATTGCCGGGGCAATTTTGCAGCTCTGCAAATTTTGCCCCGCAAAAGCTTCTCGCTTGCAACCCCAAGCAAATCAAGCCATAGACACTTTTATTGCGGAAACGTGGCCGAGTGGCTGAAGGCAACGGTTTGCTAAATCGTCATACGTTGTAAGACGTATCGAGGGTTCGAATCCCTCCGTTTCCGCCATATTTCAAACCAGTTGATTTACATCAATGCACAACCCTGCACATGGGCGCATTTTACTTCAAGCGAAGTTTAGCTTCGTGTTTTAGCTTGAAGGAGCATGTTATGTTGAAATTTCGTTTCGCTTGCGTGATCGGAGCGGTTTTGGTTCTGACACCCTCTGCCTTCGCGGAAGGTCTTGTGAATGTTCTGCTCAAAGATACGGGCGTTGTTGCTGACTTGAGCAAATCCATGGGCTTGGGCATGGCCATGAAAGGTGATCCGAAGCAGGCGATAATGAGCATTGAAATTACGCCAAAAACGGTTGCGCATGGCAAGGTGAAGTTCTTCGTTTCGAACAAATCGAAGGACGTGATCCACGAAATGATTTTGTCTCCGGTCGCTGACGTAGCTAAGCCATTGCCCTATATCGACAAAGACAATAAAGTTGATGAAGAAGCCTCTATCCATTTAGGCGAAGTTTCGGAACTTGATCCTGGAAAATCAGGCTCATTGATTGTGGACATCAAACCGGGAAAATATATTCTCTATTGCAATATAGCCGGCCACTATATGGCAGGCATGTGGACCACGCTCGACGTTAAATAAGGCTCACAAAAGCTTAGTCTGTTAGAGATCAAAACTCATTTGCGTTGATTTGGGTTTTGGTTTCACACGTTTTGGCTGTTTGCTGCGGCTGCCCAGTTTTTTGTTAACGGCTAGGGCAATGGCTTTGAAACCTGCGCCGTGCCAACGTAGGGCAATCTCTGCCCGTGCATGTTTA
>JANXRO010000233.1 GCA_025356765.1 Hyphomicrobiales bacterium
TCATCGTCAATATGGGCCTGAATAATGTCTTCAAAATTATTCTCAGCAACAAAACCCAAATCGCGGCCCCGCCTTGCATCAAAACGCGTAGGCCAATTTTGCACTATAGACCAGATGGTTGCATCTGGAATTTCAGAGATAAGACTTATTGCCTTTTCGCCAGCCACATTGCGCAAAGCTGAAATCATCTCTGCAACGCTCACACCAACGCCTGGCATTGAAACATTGCGCCGCGGCCCCACCAATGTGCCATCAAGTGCTGCCGCGTGAATCAAAAAATTAATCGCAGAACGCGGTGAGGCATGCGTGTGTACAACATCGCGCGGCACCGGAAGCACAGCAGGCAAATCCGCCAAAGGTTCGCGAATAATATTTGAGAAAAAGCCAGATGCAGCTTTGTTGGGCGTGCCCGGCCGCACGCAAATGGTGGGCAAGCGAATGCCAATGCCATCAATCAAACCCTTGCGCGTATAATCGGCCAGCAAAGCCTCGCTCATCATTTTTTGCGTGCCGTAAGATGTGAGCGGTGTGAGATTAAAATCATCTGGAATAACCGCAGGGAAGGGTGCTCCAAAGACTGCGATGGAAGACGTGAACACCACGCGCGGCACAATTTGGGCTTTGCGAAGGACTTCAAACAAAGCCCACGTGCCACGCAAGTTCACGTCATAGCCCAATTCAAAATTGGCTTCTGCTTCTCCTGAAACAATGCCCGCAAGGTGGAAAATCACATCAGGTTTGGTGGTGTTGATAAGCATCTGAAGATCAAACTCGGGAAGATTGCCCTTGTGATATTCAATACGGAAGGGCGATACCGGAATTTGGTGTGGAACAACATCAAGCAAATGCACGGCCTCGATGGGCTTGCCATTCAGCCGTGTGTCTTTGATCAGCCGCGCCGTAAGCTTGCGCCCAATCATCCCAGCAGCGCCGGTGATGAGAACGCGCATTATTTGCCCCAGCGCAGCGCCAATGGTGAAACTTCTGCCGCCAATTCCAAAAGCCCTTTTCGCGTTTCAGGATGAAGCGGGCGCAAGGGGTGGCGCACATGATCAGATTTGATAACGCCACCCGCCATCATAACAGCCTTGGCTGAACGCAAGCCGCACTGGCGATTTTCATAATTAATCAGCGGCAGAATTTCCCGGTAAAGTGCAGCTGCAGTTTTCCGGTCACCACTTTTATGGGCCATGACAACCGGGCGAATTAAATCAGGGATCATGGCGCTGCACATAGAGCCCGTGGCCCCTGCATCAAGGTCTGCCATCAAGGTGATTGATTCTTCGCCATCAAACGGCCCCACAATATGGGCGCCGCCAGCGGCAATAAGATCACGCAATTTCTGGGCAGCAAAAGCCACTTCAATTTTGAAATATGAAACCAGCGGAACTTCTTGCGCCAGCTTCACTAAAAATGGCACAGATAATTTCACCCCGCTCAATGGAGCATCCTGCACCATAATGGGCAGTCCAGAATGTTTGGCCACTTCGGCAAAATGTTCAATCATATAGGCTTCATCAGCTTGCAAGCCCGTGCCGTGATAGGGGGGCATCATCATCACCATGGAAGCGCCAGCATCGGCGGCAGCCTTTGCCCGATCCGCGGCAATGCGTGTGCTGAAATGGCTGGTTGTCACAACAACGGGAACCCGGCCCGCCACCTGTTTTAAGCTCGTCACCATAACCTGGTGGCGCTCTTCGTCTGTCAGTAAAAACTGTTCAGAAAAATTGGCCAAAATACAAATCGCATCCACCTTTTGGTCAACCATGCAATCCATCACGCGGGCTTGGCCCGCCAGATCAAGCGATCCATCAGCATGAAACACAGTGGGGGCCACAGGCAAAACACCAGTTAACGCAGCAATCATTTTTAGTCCTTTTCTATGGCTTGGGGCTTTTCGATAATTTGCAAATCAATGGCATTTGCGCCGGCGATTCGCGCCATGATCATTTTACCCAGTTCAAATCCCGCTTTGCGATAGTCTTCGTCAATACCAATAATATCTGGCAGTAACAGATGCACAAGAGGATTGACAGATTTAACCACCATATCAAAATCTTTGCCAAGCTTCAGCCCGCCTTTTGCCAGCCCAGCATTCACCGCCAAGGCCATGCTGGCTGAAGCACAAATTATGCCGTTGGGCGGAATTTTGCGTTGTGACATTTCGAAACCGGCTTCCATCAACTCATCATCGTGGGAATCAGAGCTGGTTGCGCCGACCAGAAATCCATTCATTCCAAAATTAACCAGCCCTCGATCAAAACCTTTGATGGTGTGCAAATAATAATTCAAAGATGGCGGAGGGCTCATCAAGGCAACGTTGTTGCGGCCTTTTGCTTTTAATCGCCGCAACGCATCATAAGCAAAGGTTTCGTTGTCATAGTCATAATAGGCATGCTCAATGTTCATGTCTGTGCGGCCATGGGTGACAAAGTGAATGCCATTTTCAGCCAGATAGCTAACCCGTTGATCAATTTGCTGCGTGCGCGAAATAATCACGCCATCGGCTGAGTTGGTTTCCACAATATAGCGCACGGGCTCCATCGAGTCTGAAAGGGAATAGGGCGTCACCACCAGATGATATGCCGTTCCACTGAGCGCATCAGAAATGCCATAGATGATGTTGGAAAAGAACCCTGATCCGCCATCCTGTGGGTTCAACACCAAAGCAATCACATTGCTTTTGCCGGTGCGCAAACGCACCCCGGCTCGATTGGGGCGATAGCCAGCCTGTTGGGCCGCCAAGCGCACGCGCTTGCGCGTTTCCAACGCAATTTCGGGGCTGTCACGCAAGGCTTGGCTAACCGTCGAAATGCCCAGACCCGTAATCTCGGCTAGTGAACGCAATGTTGGACGTTTGTCTGAATTCTCATCCATGCCCAATCTTTAACCATTTACTGAATCGTTTCAAGTGCTGATATTTCATGGTGCAACGCAGCATTTTAACTTTAAAAAAAATATATTTGAAACGTTGCAAATTATTTTTTCTTCAGTTAGCTTCAATTCACCCAATTAAAAGACACGGGAGGAAAATGTCATGGGAATAAAAAAATTTGCACTAGGTCTCGCACTGTCTGCATCACTGTTCGCAGTGGGCGCAGCCAAGGCAACTGATCTCGAAGTAACGCATTGGTGGACATCTGGCGGCGAAGCTGCTGCTGTTGCTGAATTCGCCAAGGCTGTAAATGCTTCGGGCGATAAGTGGGTAGACGGCGCTATTGCTGGTTCAGGCTCGGTTGCTCGTCCAATCATCATCTCTCGCATTTTGGGTGGCAACCCAATGGCTGCAACGCAGCTGAACCCTGGTAAAGACGCTGATGATTTGATCAAAGCTGGCCTTCTGGAAGATATTACAGATGTTGCCACTGCTGGTGATTGGGCTCACATTTTGCGCCCTGCATCACAACTCGCAAGCTGCACCGTGGATGGTAAAGTTTATTGCGTTCCAGTGAACTTGCATTCGGGTCAATGGATGTGGACCAACCGCAAGGTTTATGAAGATGCTGGCCTTAAGCCACCACAAAATTGGAATGAAATGGTTGCGGCTGCCCCGGCGCTTCAAGCAAAAGGCATTCAACCCTTGTCGCTGTCACAAGGCTGGCCAGTGGGCTTGCTGGTGAATGACGTGGTGGTTGCTCTTGCTGGTGTTGATAATTTCGTGAAAGTTTACAAAGATCGCGATCTTGCAATTGCTGGTGGACCTGAATTCGCCAAAGTGTATCAAGCACTCGACACTGTCCGCAAGTTTGTGCCAGCCGACAAAATGGTTCCACAATGGAACGAGGCCATTGGCTTGGTAATTCAAGGTAAAGCCGGCGCGAACATCATGGGCGACTGGGCTGGCGGCGAATTCCAAGTGGCCAAAATGGTTGCTGGTAAAGACTATGACTGCCTTCCAGGTCTGGGTGTAACACCAGTTCTGGATACCGGTGGTGACGTGTTCTACTTCCCCAAGAACAAAGATCCAGCAGTAACAGCAGCTCAAAAGAAGATGGCCGCCACTTTGGTCACCAAAGAAGTGCAAGTTGCATTCAACCTGAAGAAGGGTTCGTTGCCAATGCGTGCTGACGTGGATTTGTCTGCCGCGAACGACTGCATGAAGAAGGGTCTTGCAATTCTTGACCATTCAAAAGCCGTGTTCCCAGGCACTATCCAAATGATTGATCGTGACTCGCTCAACCAAATCGACGATCTGAATACTGCATTCATGGCTGACCCGACTATGACAGCCGCGGCTGCTCAAGCCAAGTTTGTAGACATCATCAAGAAAGCACCTAAGTAAGCCTCTTGATCTTATAAATTGCGCGGGTCCGGCTACCTTGTGGAAGTCGGGCCCGCATTTCACACTTTTATCTGTGGGGCATGGTGCATATGGATCGTCCAAATCCGTTATTTCGAAACTTGTCTTCTAAAATTGCATCCCTGCCAATGATGCTTATCGTTCTCGGGGTGTTTGTGGGCGGAACCGCTTGGACAGTTTTATTTTCATTCACCAACATCAAAATTGTACCGATTTTTACGCCCAGCGAATGGATAAACGGCTTTGTTGGCACTGCCAACTATGACCGATTGTTCCATACCGACCGCTGGATGGAATGCCCGGCGCTTTCCCATATCGGGCAAGCTGATTGGCAATTGCAATGCCGGGGCGCTTTGCCCAACGTTGTAACTTATGCGGTTCTGTCAATCATACTTTCCATTTCCATCGGTTTTTTGCTGGCCGTTTTCATGGATCAGAAAGTTCGCCTCGAAGGCATGTTTCGCACAATCTATCTCTATCCCTTTGCGCTTTCATTCATTGTAACTGGCCATGTATGGGCTTGGATTTTATCGCCTGAATATGGCTTGCAGGGTTCCATTCGCCAATTGGGCTGGACAAGCTTTTCCTTTGGCTGGATCGCAGATCGCCAAATGGTGATGTATGCCATTGTGATCGCCGGCATTTGGCAGGGCTCTGGCTTTGTCATGGCCCTGATGCTGGCGGGCCTTCGCGGCATTGATGACGAAATTTGGAAAGCAGCCAAGATTGATGGCATTTCAACCTGGCGCACTTATTTGCAAATTGTGTTGCCCATGATGAAGCCTGTCATGGTGACAACATTTGTCATTGTTTCATCAGGTGCGGTGCGCATTTACGATCTAGTGGTGGCTATTACCGATGGTGGGCCGGGCATTTCATCTGATGTGCCCACGCGTTACATTTATCAAAATTTCTCAGCCAATTTGGGGCAATCGCTGGCCGCTTCAACCTGCATGTTGGTTGCAATGGCTTTTATTCTGATCCCTTGGATCAGAATGGAATTTGGCAAGAAGGGCTAAAAATCATGTCAAGCACATCCATAACGCCCATCATTCCGGCTGGGAAAAAGCCGAAGAAGCTTATCACCACAGAACGCGTCGTGGTTTATTCGGTGCTCACACTCTGCGCTTTGTTTTTCCTGTTCCCGCTTTACATAATGGTGATTACATCACTCAAAGACATTGAAGCCATCCGCAGTGGCAATATCTTTGTGCCAACGATGCATCCAACTTTCACCGCGTGGGGCAAAGCGTGGAACAGTGCTTGCACAGGGCTTTATTGCGAAGGCATCAAAGTGGGCTTTTGGAATTCTGTGCGCATAACCGGGCCAAGTGTTATTGTCTCAATCGCTGTGGCTTCAATCACAGGTTATTCACTCGCCAACTGGCCGTTTAAGTTTTCTGAAGTATTTTTTACAATTCTGTTGGTAAGTTCCTTCATCCCCTATGTGGTCATGCTTTATCCCTTGGTGTTGATCACCCGCTGGCTTGGTATTTTTTCAACATTGCCTGCCGTGGTTTTGGTTCACACCATTTTTGGGCTGCCTATTCTAACATTGTTGTTCCGAAATTATTTTTCATCATTGCCGCAAGAATTGTTCAAGGCAGCGCGCGTGGATGGTGCTGGCTATTGGCGCATTTTCTTTCAGGTTTATGCGCCCATGTCTGTTCCCATTTTCACTGTGGCTGTCATTTTGCAAATCACTGGCATCTGGAACGACTTTTTGTTTGGCGTCATTTATGCAGGCCCCACCAACTATCCGATGACAGTGCAACTCAACAACATTGTAAATTCAGTTCAAGGCGGCAAGGAATATAACGTCGATATGGCCGCCACAATTTTAACGGGCATTGTGCCACTGGCAATTTATTTCTTCTCAGGCAAATATTTCGTACGCGGCATCGCTGCTGGCGCAGTTAAGGGTTGATATGATGAAAGCAAATTCCACTCCCAGCGTTTCGGTTCGTGGGCTGGCGCTCAGCTATGGTGCGGTGCAGGTTCTCAAAGCCCTTGATCTTGATATCATGGATGGAGAGTTTTTGGTTCTGCTTGGCCCTTCAGGCTGTGGAAAATCCACCTTGCTCAATTGCGTTGCCGGTTTGCTTGAACCATCAGATGGTTCTGTGTTCATCAAAGGCAAGAACGTAACGTGGGAAGAGCCGAAAGACCGCGGCATCGGCATGGTGTTCCAATCCTATGCGCTTTATCCACAAATGACGGTGGAACGTAACCTTTCGTTTGGTCTTCGCGTTTCTGGCCTTCCTAAGGAAGAAATTGAAAAGCGCGTGAAGCGCGTGGGCGACATGTTGCAGCTGGGCGAACTTTTGCAACGCAAACCTTCAGCCCTTTCCGGTGGCCAACGCCAGCGCGTTGCCATTGGCCGCGCCCTTGTGCGTGAGGTTGATGTGTTTCTGTTTGATGAGCCCTTGTCAAACCTCGATGCCAAGCTTCGCGCCGAGTTGCGCGTGGAGATTAAGCGCCTGCATCAACGCTTGGCCAACACCATGATTTATGTAACGCATGATCAAATTGAAGCGATGACGTTGGCAGACCGCATCGCCGTTATGAAAGGCGGCACCATCCAACAATTGGATGCCCCTCAAACAATTTATAACAAACCTAAAAATCTTTATGTTGCTGGTTTCATCGGCTCTCCTTCGATGAATTTCCTCAAAGGCAAGATTGAAGGTTCAGGCACCAAAGCGGTGTTCCATTTGGGCAATCAGAAAATTCCGCTGAATGATTATACGCCAGATGCGCCGATAAAACCCGGAGCTGCTGTGCTTGGTGTGCGTCCTGAACATATTCAAATTGATATGGCCGCCACAAAAGCCACCAGCGACGCTTATAAAGCGGTGGTGGATTTGGTTGAACCCATGGGTTCAGACAGTTTGGTGTGGCTCAAAATTGATGACACGCTGTTCAGCGCCCGGGTTGAATCAAACCAACATTTTGATGTTGGTCAAAAAGTGAATGTCCGTTTCCGCATAGGCCTTGCTTCCGTGTTCGATGAAGCAACAGGCGACAGGCTTTAACCATGGGATCATCGGCAGGCCGCTCAGAAATAGATTTGGGTGGAACGTGGCGCATTGTTTCGGCCGATGGCAAACACAAGGCTGATTATCAAGTGCCGGGCGATGTTCATTCATCTCTCATCACGGCAGGGATAATTCCTGATCCTTACGTCGGTCGCAATGAATATGATGTGCGCTGGGTGGCCGAGCTTGATTGGGTTGCAAGCCGCGAATTTGATTGGCAGGGCGATGGCGCGTGGAACCTTGATGTTGATTATCTCGACACCGTTGCCGAAATTAAAATCAACGGCAAAGGCGTATTAAAGGCCGACAATTGTTTCCGGCGCTATCAGCCAGATGTAACCAAGGCATTAAAGCGCGGCAAGAACACAATCGAGATACACTTTTTCTCGAATGTGAAAGAAGCGGCAAAACGCCAGAAGGCACAGCCTTATTATGTGCCATATTCCACGAATAATTGCCCCATCCCAGATGGCAACATGCTGCGCAAACCTGCCTGTCACTTCGGATGGGACTGGAATCTGGCAATCACGCCGTTTGGGGCGTATGGGAAAATTTCACTTTGTAAAACTTCAAGTGAGTACGAACAACTCAACGTTACATTGTCTCAAAATCACCTCGACGATGGAGACGTTGAAATTAAGTTCAACGTCTCCGCTTTAGCTGAAATCAGCAAAAGCAAAGAGGTTGTATTTAACATCAACGGCTTGGCGACAGTTAAGACTTACAGCGCCAAGAATGCTAATGAAGGCTTCTTTCATCAAGTTGAAAGATTTCGCATCCCAAAACCAAAACTCTGGTGGCCAGCAGGAAGTGGAGGACAAAACTTAATTGATGTTTCGGTTCAATGTGGTGCCACAGTCTGGCATCGCAAGATTGGCCTGCGCCAAATAGAACTTGTCACCACCAAAGACGAAATAGGCGCACGCTTTGCTTTCAAAGTGAACGGCGCAGAAATTTATTGCAAAGGTGCCAACTGGATTCCAGCTGACGCACTTCCATCGCGTGCCACACCCGCCCTCACGCGCAAACTGCTGCAAGCCGCTGTTGATGCCAATATGACCATGATCCGCGTTTGGGGCGGCGGTTATTACGAGCAGGATTGGTTCTACGAAATTTGCGACGAACTGGGACTCATGGTCTGG
>JANXRO010000246.1 GCA_025356765.1 Hyphomicrobiales bacterium
TATTTCATGCGCTTATATTTGCCGCACAAGCATTCGTAATCTTTCACGGGGCCAAAAATGCGTGCGCAGAACAGACCGTCGCGTTCAGGTTTGAACGTACGATAGTTGATGGTTTCTGGCTTTTTGATTTCGCCAAAAGACCAGGACAAAATTTTCTCCGGGCTCGCAACTGAAATGCGAATTTGGTCGAAAACCTGAACCGGCGTTGCCGGGTTGAAGACGTTCATGAGATCTTGGTTCATGTGTCTGCTCCTTTTTTGCGGCCCCCGAAGGGTGCCGCGTGGATTAAGAAATTAGTCGTTCACAGCAGTGGTTTCAAACTCGCGTTTAAAACTATTGTTGGGCTTGTTGATCTTGGCCGTTTTGCAATTCTACATTGAGGCCCAAAGACCGCATTTCCTTCACAAGCACGTTAAAGCTTTCAGGAATTCCGGTTTCGAAGGCATCATCGCCGCGCACAATGGCTTCATAAACCTTTGTACGTCCGGCAACGTCGTCTGACTTAACGGTAAGCATTTCTTGCAATGTGTAAGCGGCGCCATAGGCTTCCAAAGCCCAGACTTCCATTTCACCAAAGCGCTGTCCACCAAACTGGGCCTTGCCGCCCAACGGTTGTTGGGTAACCAGTGAATATGGACCGATAGAGCGGGCATGGATCTTGTCGTCCACCAAATGGTGAAGCTTCAAAATATAGATATAACCCACTGTGACCATGCGATCGAATACATCGCCGGTTTTGCCATCATAGAGCTTGGTTTGGCCGGAAGATGACAGGCCAGCGTCGATCAACATTTTTGAAATGTCTTCTTCGCGTGCGCCATCAAACACAGGCGTTGCAATGGAAATGCCCTTGCGCACAGAATTTGCAAACTCAATAACAGCTTGATCTTCAAGTGCGTCAATCTCAGCATTTTTGCCATAGATGCGTTGCAGCTCATCTTTTACCGGCTTCACTTTTTGTGAAGTCGAATAAACTTCCAAGGCTGCACCAATCTTTTTGCCCATGCCAGCACAGGCCCAACCCAAATGGGTTTCCAAGATTTGGCCAACGTTCATGCGCGAAGGCACACCCAATGGATTGAGCACAACGTCAACCGGTGTACCGTCTTCCAAATATGGCATATCTTCTTGCGGAACGATGCGAGACACAACGCCCTTGTTGCCATGGCGGCCGGCCATTTTATCGCCGGGTTGAATTTTACGCTTCACAGCAACGAAGACTTTTACCATCTTCATCACACCGGTTGGCAATTCATCACCACGTTGCAGCTTTTCGACTTTATCCATGAAGCGGTTTTCGAGGCCCTTCTTGGATTCGTCATATTGCACTTTCATGGCTTCAAGTTCGCCCATGGACTTTTCAGCACCCAAGGCAATGTTCCACCATTGCGAACGTGGAATGTCTTCCAAGTTCTTGTCGGTGATTTTGCCATCAAGCTTGTGACCACGGGGGCCGCCTGTTGCAACTTTGTCTTTCAAGAAATCATGCAAGCGACCGTAGGAGTTACGATCAAGAATTGCCAATTCGTCGTCACGATCTTTTGCCAAGCGTTCAATTTCTTCGCGCTCGATCGACAAGGCACGTTCGTCCTTATCAACACCGTGACGGTTGAACACGCGCACTTCAACAACCGTGCCCGAAACGCCGGGTGGCAGGCGCAATGATGTATCACGCACATCAGAGGCTTTTTCACCGAAGATGGCACGCAGAAGTTTTTCTTCCGGTGTCATCGGTGACTCGCCCTTTGGCGTAATCTTGCCACAGAGAATGTCGCCCGGTTTTACTTCAGCGCCGATGTAAACGATGCCAGCTTCGTCAAGGTTCTTGAGAGATTCTTCGCCCACGTTTGGAATATCGCGAGTGATTTCTTCAGGCCCAAGCTTTGTGTCACGCGCCATCACATCAAATTCTTCGATGTGAATGGAAGTGAACACGTCATCTTTCACGATGCGTTCAGACAACAGAATTGAATCTTCGAAGTTGTAACCATTCCAAGGCATGAACGCCACGAGGCAGTTTTGGCCAAGTGCCAAATCACCAAGTTCGGTTGACGGGCCGTCTGCGATAATTTCACCGGCCTTTACTACATCGCCTGTGCGAACCAGCGGGCGCTGATTGATGCAGGTTGATTGGTTGGACCTTTGGAACTTCGCAAGCGTGTAAATATCCACACCTGGCTTTGAAGGATCAGTTTCATCCGTTGCGCGAATAACAATGCGCTTGGCATCAACCTGATCAACTATGCCTGAACGGCGTGCCGTGAAGGCAGCGCCTGAATCACGCGCAACAATGGCTTCCATGCCGGTGCCAACAAATGGAGCGGCTGAACGCACCAGCGGAACCGCTTGGCGTTGCATGTTGGATCCCATCAAGGCGCGGTTGGCGTCGTCGTTTTCCAAGAATGGAATAAGAGCGGCGGCAACAGACACGATTTGCTTTGGTGACACGTCGGCAAAGTCGACCTTGTCTGGTGGCACAGGCAACACGTCGCCATTTTGGCGCACGATCACTTGTTCCTCAGCAAACTTGTTATCTTTCGTCAAAGGCACGTTGGCTTGAGCGATTGAATATTTAGCTTCTTCGATGGCAGAGAGATATTTCACCTCATCGGTTACTTTGCCATTCACCACCTTGCGATAAGGTGTTTCGATAAAGCCATATTTGTTCACGCGCGCATAGGTGGCGAGCGAGTTGATCAAACCAATATTCGGGCCTTCCGGCGTTTCAATTGGGCAGATGCGGCCATAATGTGTTGGATGAACGTCGCGCACTTCAAAGCCCGCGCGTTCACGTGTCAAACCGCCAGGCCCTAAGGCTGAAAGGCGGCGCTTGTGGGTGATTTCAGACAATGGATTGGTCTGATCCATAAATTGCGAAAGCTGTGACGAGCCGAAGAATTCACGCACGGCAGCAGCAGCAGGCTTAGCGTTGATCAAATCATGCGGCATCACAGTATCAATATCAACCGATGACAAGCGTTCTTTAATCGCACGTTCCATGCGCACAAGACCCAAACGATATTGATTTTCCATCAACTCGCCAACTGAGCGCACACGACGGTTGCCCAAGTTGTCGATATCGTCGACTTCGCCTTTTGAATCGCGCAAATCATGCAGCGTTTTCACAACAAGCAAAACGTCATCTTTACGCAAAACACGTTCAGTGTCGGGCACATTGAGCTCGAGACGCATGTTCATTTTTACACGGCCAACGGCAGAGAGATCATAACGCTCAATGTCAAAGAACAGGCCTTTGAACAGAGCTTCAGCGCCTTCGCGTGTTGGTGGTTCACCCGGGCGCATCACACGATAGATTTCTACCAATGCCTGCTCATAGCTTTCAACCTTATCGGCTTTCAGC
>JANXRO010000271.1 GCA_025356765.1 Hyphomicrobiales bacterium
CACCAAATCCCACAACAATTTCATATTCAGCGCGATAATCACAAAAGCAATCACCCACGAAACAGCTGTCAACCAGAATGGGGAAACCATTTGACCCATCTTCGCTTTATTGGCCGTAAACATCACCAGCGGCACAACAGCAAAAGGCAATTGAAATGCCAAAATCACTTGGCTGAAAATGAGCAAAAATCCTGTGCCACTTGCGCCGTAAAAAATTGTCACCGCTGCGGCGGGAACAATGGCAACACCGCGCGTAATCAAGCGTCTGGCCCAAGATGGAATGCGCAAATTGAGAAAGCCTTCCATCACAATTTGGCCGGCCAAGGTTGCTGTAACTGTTGAGTTCAAACCACAGCACAACAAGGCAATTGCAAATAATTTGGGCGCCAAAAGCGAACCCACCAAGGGGGCCAACATCCGATGGGCATCACCAATTTCGGCCACATCAAAATTGCCAGCTTTGTGAAACGTCGCCGCCGCCAAAATTAGAATTGAAGCATTCACCAGCAGCGCGAAACACAGCGCAAATGTCGAATCAAAAGTGGCAAACCGCAGCGCAGATTTTTTATCTGCTAAAGTGTCACCATAGTTTCGCGTCTGCACAATGCCCGAATGCAAATAGAGATTATGCGGCATCACCGTGGCACCAATAATGCCCAGAGCCAAATAGAGCATGGCCTTATCATGCAAAATATCAGTTGTGGGTGCAAAGCCCCGCAACACACCGCCCCAATCTGGGCTGGCCAAAGCAATTTGAAACATGAAACAAGCAAAGATGATGCCCAGCAAAGATATGACAAAAGCCTCAACCCACCTGAAACCCAAACGCTGCAACAGCAAAATGACAAACACATCCAGCGCTGTGATCACCACGCCAATTTCAAGCGGAATTCCAAACAACAGATTAAGCCCAATGGCCGTGCCCACAACTTCGGCCACGTCGGTTGCGATGATGGCAATTTCTGCAAACAACCACAGCACGAATGCCAAGGGTTTTGGAAATGCATCGCGGCACGCTTGCGCCAAATCCCTGCCCGATGCGATGGCCAATCTGGCACACAGCGCTTGTAAAATGATCGCCATAATGTTGGATAAAAGTGCAACAAACAAAAGCGCATAGCCAAAGCGCGCACCACCGGCAATCGCCGTAGCCCAGTTGCCGGGATCCATATATCCCACAGACACCAGAAAGCCCGGACCTACAAATGCCAATGCGCGTTTGAAAGTTGAACCATTCTGCAAAACCGGAACAGAGCGAAACACATCCATCAAAGATGCGTCGCCGCGCGCGCTTTTCCAATTCTTGTCTAACGAGCTCATTTCAAAAGTTTAGCATTGTCTAAACCTTATGCAATAGGCTAAACTCAATTTATGAAAAGAAAAATACCGTCTTCAAAGTTGCGATCGGCCGCGTTCACCCGCACACGGGCCGATCATCAAGCCGAACTGAGCCAAGACTATGTGGAATTGATCGCCGAATTGATTGATGAAAAAGGTGAAGCACGCGGAACCGATATTGCCATGCGGCTAGGTGTGGCCAATGCCACCGTGGCCAAAACCATGAAGCGCTTGTCAGACCAAGGTTTGGTGGAACAAGAACCTTATCGCGCAATTTTCCTTACTGGCGAGGGTTGGAAAATGGCTGAAGACGGCAAGCGCAAACACCAGATTGTGGAAGGTTTTCTTCTGGCCTTGGGCGTTTCGGCAGAAACGGCCCAAGTGGATTCAGAAGGCATTGAACATCATGTTAGCGCTGAAACGCTCAAAGCCATGGCGCGATTTATGGTGCGGCGTTAGCCTCTAAAACCCATCGCCAACACAAACAATTCGGCTGAATCATCACGGCTGGCCATGGGCTTCACATGGCGCACGGATGTGAAATCTTTTTTCATGGACGTGAGCAACTGCCCTTCCGTGCCACCGCGCAAAACCTTGGCTAAATAAGTTCCGCCAGGCTTTAAAATTGTGCGTGCAAAGTCATAACCCATTTCAACCAATGCGATAATGTTGATGTGATCAGTTTGCCGGTGTCCAGTGGCATGGGCCGCCATGTCTGATAAAACAACATCGGCCTTTTCTCCGCCCAAGGCATCAATCAAAACTTGCGGCGCATCCTCATCATAAAAATCTTTTTTGAAAAATGTGACGGATGGAATGGGGTCCATACTGTGCATATCAATGGCCACAACAACGCCCTTGCCATCTTCGGCCTTTACGCGCTTTGCCGAAACTTGGGACCAACCGCCAGGGGCCGCGCCCAAATCAACCACCCTTCCGCCAACTTTCAAGAATTTATATTTATCATCAATCTCAATCAGCTTGAATGCTGCGCGCGAGCGATAACCCTGTTTCTTGGCCTCAAAAACATAAGGATCATTCAGCTGGCGCTCAAGCCAGATTTTTTGCGCAACGGTGCGGCCCTTGCCAGTTTTAACCCGCACTTTCAGGCGCGAACCTTCGGGCTTGCTGCCCTGCCCCGGTCTGCTCATGGCCTCATGCTTTTCATTGATTGCCCCAAACGCCGTCGGCCTGCATCATTTGAATTAAAATCCCTTCGCGCAAACCCCTGTCTGCCACACGAATGCGCGGGCTTGGGAATGCCAGTCTAATTTCTTCTAGAATTGCACAGCCTGCCAAAACCAGATCAGCGCGCTCTTTTCCAATACACCCATTTTGCACACGCTCATCATAATTCATGCGCAAAAGCCTTTGCGTCACTGCCCCAGCGCCCTCGTTTGTAAGCCAGCTTCCGTCAACTTTTGAACGGTCATAAAACCGCAGGCCAAGATGCACCCCGGCAATTGTTGTGACAGTGCCAGATGTGCCCAACAAATGGTCAGGCGTAGGTGAAGGCCCAGCAAAGCTTGAAACCTCGCTTACAAATGGAGCCAGCAATCGGCGCACTTCGGCACACATGGCGGCAAATGTTTCAGGCGTTACATCACGCCCGCCGTTGAAGCGTTCAGAAAGTGTTACAACACCCACCGCCAGCGAAACCCAAGCCTTCATCTGATAGCCAGAAGCGCAAGACTGCATCCACATCACTTCGGTGGAACCCCCACCAATATCAAAAATAACGGCCGATTGCGCGTCAACTTCAATCAAGGGTGAAGCGCCAGAAGCAGCCAAGCTTGCTTCGGTTTTACGATCAATAATTTCAAGCTCAAGGCCCACATCTTCGGCCACGCGGGCAATAAATTCGGGCCCGTTGCTGGCCAAACGACACGCTTCAGTGGCAATTAAACGCCGTGGCCCAACACCATGCCATTTTAATTTGTTGGAACACACGCGAAGCGCTTCCACAGTGCGTTCCATGGCCTGTTCCAGAAGCGCGCCTGAATGGCCAAGCCCTTCGCCAAGCCTTACAATGCGCGAAAATGCATCCACCACAGCAAGCCCATTGCGCGTGGGCCTCGCAATTAATAGCCGACAATTATTTGTGCCTAAATCCAGCGCACCATAAGAACCAGGCAAACCCACCCCAGATTTTTCTCGGGGACGATCTGCCGATCCTCTGTCAGCGCGCCGCTTGCGAGGGGGGCCTCGCTTTGCAGAGCCGTTCACTTCAAAACTTTCCGAATGATGGGGCAAAAATACCGCCAAACTCATTCCCAAAAACATCACGTTAATGCCACCTTAACGCGATACTTAGCGCAGGTAAACATTTTCGTTCACCCAAGTTTAACGGGCGATGTTAACTCAGAATTGAGGTTCTGCTCCCTAAACCTTAATTTTAGGGCACGGGGTGAAATGCGCACATACGGCAAATCATGGTTCCGCGAGGGGTCGTTGATTTCAGAGTTTGGTGAAAATTTCGGCCAAGGCGTGGGCATGCAAAAGCAAGCCATGGCGCTCGATGCCGCACGTGTCGACGCCGAATTGGCGTCTAAAGCCAAATCAGAATTCATCGCCAACATGAGCCATGAGTTGCGCACGCCGTTGAATGCCATCATTGGCTTTTCCGATATGCTTGCCCACCGCACTGTTCAAAACCCCGATAAAGTTGTTCAGTATGCAGAATATATCCAACAGGCAGCCGAACACTTGCTGGCTCTGATCAACGGCATTCTGGATGTTTCAAAAATTCAGGCCGGGCAATTGGGTGTGGATATTGAACCTGTAGACTTGGCCACAGTGTTGCAGCCCTGCCTGTTGATTACAGATGCCAAAGCCAAAGAAAAAAACATTGCCATTGAATATCATATTGATCCCAAGTTGCCATTGCTTGCCGCAGACCCCCTGCGCATGAAGCAGATTATGATCAACCTGCTTAGCAATGCCGTAAAATTCACGCCAGATTGGGGCCGCGTGCGCGTTGAGGCCATCGTCAAAGAACCCCGATTTGTTACCATCAGCGTCACAGACACTGGCCCCGGCATGAGTGCTGAAGAAATTGCCATTGCGCTGCGCCCCTTTGGCCAGGTGGAAGCCGGGTTTAACAAACGCCATGAAGGAACGGGCCTTGGTCTGCCAATTGCCAGCGCATTGGCGCAACTTCACAAAGGCGATTTGAAGGTTACATCATCAAAGGGAACAGGCACCTGTGTCACCGTGCTTATCCCTCTTGCCGCGCAAGAAAATCAAACTTTTACAACACGCATAAATACAGATCAGTTGGAAAACCGCAATGTCATTGGCTAGCCAAATCGCTTACGTAAACGAAGTCGAAGCACCCAAAGTTCAACCTATCACGAGCGAACGCATGGGCCGCATTGTTGCTGTTACAGGCGGGCAAGCCGTGGTGTTGCTCGATTCACATGACAATATATTTGACCCCAACAAGCGCGGCGCTGAAATTGGCACGCTGCTTAAGGTGGAAACCGCAACCACTGTCACTTTGGCGTTGATCTCTGCGTTAAGTTCACCCATGCCCACCCACAATGTCAGCGAAAAAGAACTGCGCATTGTGGAAGTGGAATTTATTGGCGAACTTCCGCGCCACGAGGATGGAACGATGGGCAACTTCCGCCGCGGCGTTTCAAACTATCCTTCTTTGGGCGACACTGTGTTTCGCGCCGATCGCCATGAATTGGCGCTGGCCTATGCCTGTGATGCAGATAGTGCTGTTCGCGTTGGCTATATTCAACAAGACCCCACAATTCCTGCAATGGTGAAAGTTGATGAAATGTTGGGCAAGCATTTTGCAATTTTGGGAACCACAGGCACGGGCAAATCTTGCACCGTTGCGCTTATTTTACGCCGCATTCTGGAAAAAAATCCACAGGCCCATATATTGTTGCTGGATGTGCACCGTGAATATGCTCAATCATTTCGTGGCATGTCAGAAGTGATAACGCCAGACAATATGGCGCTTCCATTCTGGCTTTTAAATTTTGACGAAGCGGTTGAAATTCTGGTGGGCCAACATGCTCACCGAGAAACTGATGTTGAAGTTCTGCGTGAAATCATACCCATCGCCAAAGCCCGCTATATGGGCAACCAGCGCCGCGATAAAACCACAGGTGCATTGCGCCCGCGTGACACGTTGGTGGATGCAAACATCGGTGTTGATACTCCAATTCCTTATCGCACGTCTGATATTATCGGCGTTCTTGAAGACTATATCGGCAAGCTTGAAATGCGTGGCGAACTCGCACCTTATAAGCGCCTGAAGGCCCGCCTTGAAGCTGTCAGCCGTGATCCGCGCTATGCCTTCATGTTTGGTTCTCTCACGGTGCAAGACAACATGGCCCAAGTTCTGGCCAGGCTTTTCCGCATTCCCGTTAACGGCAAACCGATTGCCATTTTGGAATTGGGTGGCTTGCCTTCTGAAATCATCAACGTTGTGGTTTCTGTTCTCGCTCGATTGGCGTTTGATTTTGGTGTGTGGAGTGCGGGCAAAGTGCCCATCACCTTCGTGTGCGAAGAGGCACATCGTTATGTTCCCAACGACAAAGCCAGCGGCTTTGAACCAACCAAGCGCGCCATTTCCCGCATCGCTAAAGAAGGCCGTAAATACGGCGTTTCATTGTGCATTGTAAGCCAGCGCCCGGCTGAACTTGACCCCACCATTCTTTCTCAATGCAACACCATTTTTTCAATGCGCCTGACCAACGAACGCGACCAAGATATTTTAAAAGCAGGCATTTCTGATGCCGCCGCCAGCTTGTTGGGCTTCATGCCCACCATGGGTGCCGGTGAAGCCATAACCTTTGGTGAAGGTGTTGCCCTCCCCACGCGCATTAAATTTGATTTGTTGCCCGCTGGCGAATTGCCGCGTTCCAACACAGCATCGTTCACCAAAAATTGGGCGAAGGATTTGCCAGATGATAGCTTCCTGCTTGAAGTCGTCAGCCGCTGGCGCGCCCAAACCTATAATCCAGACAGCGCCAATTATTCGATTGATCAACCAGCAGATGTAACACCTGCGACAGAGGCCCCCACACTGGTGCCACACCCCGTGGCCGTGCCTGCGCCGCAACAGTTTGCATCTCAACCGCCATTTGCCGCGCATGGCGAACCCGCAACAAGGCCATCTTTGCGTAAAGAAGGTTATATGAACACGCTGCAAAACAGCTTTGGCCAAAAACCCATTGCGGCGGCAGCGGCAGCCCCACCAGCACCAGCGCCCGAAAGCAATCAACCAAGCCTAGCAAGCCTGATCAAACAATTCCGCACCTAACTTCGAACTTGCGTGCTTCTGGGTTGAAGCCTATTTGACTTCCAGCATTCCCTTGGGGGATCGGCTAACGGTAGGCCTGCAGACTCTGACTCTGCCTGTCAAGGTTCGAATCCTTGTCCCCCAGCCAATGATTTCAATAATTTAGCGAAAATAAAATGTGGTTAGGCTCTTTTTAGACTCAGTTTTTCAGCTACGGCGCATAAAAAAAGCACCCCATTTCTGAGGTGCTTTTCATTAAAATTGGTAAGTTTGATTTATTGGGTTTAACGTTACAGAAGTTTCAATATCGCATCTCG
>JANXRO010000293.1 GCA_025356765.1 Hyphomicrobiales bacterium
ATCAATGTGTCGTGGTTAAATGCCTGCACGAGATAATTTCCGGCATTCACAGCAAGATTAAGTTTGGGGTCATAGCTCGTGTTCAAATTAAGGTTGCTGCCATCCAAAGACTTTTTGCCAACACTCACTACATAACTCGTGGCGCCTTCGGCTGATGCTGCAACAAAACCCATATTTGCATTGATCTTCAAATCCAGCGTTGCGCCCGCCGCAAGGTCGATGGTTTGGTGCGTCTCGCCAATATCAAGTTTAACCACAACGATATATTTGCCTGCGGGCAAATCGAACTTTGTATGCGAGCCATAGTTTGTGTTTACCCACTCGCCCTTTTCATCGGCGCTGGCACCTTGGTGATAAACTTCAAAGGCAGCGCTCTCTTTCAAAGCCTCACCGCCCTCAGAATAGAAGGCCGACACAAGCAATTTGCCAGCACCCATGCTGATAACTTTTGTCGTAGTCTCCCCAGATTTTATTTCAAATTCGGCTTTGGTGCGCGCCTCACCCAACCTCAACTCAACCCAATATTTTCCGGCGTTCAACATCCACGAATAGGTATCGCCATATTCGGTGTCGATATATTTATCATCGGCAGCGTGCAATTCCCAACTTGCACCCTTATCCGTCAGCGGCGTTTTATCGTCGATCATGCCGCTCAATTTCACAATGCCTGCTTCAAGATCAGCATCAAGCTTTGTCACTTTGCCATCTTCAACTTTGATAGGCATTTTCCAGAAAGAACGATCAGATTGTACAGTGGCGATATAATCACCCGAGGCCAAATTGGTTTTCAGGTCAACGCCATATTCTTGGGCCACAAAGGCACCTTCTGTTCCATCAACACCATCGGGTTTCTTAAATGTCCATGATGGCTGGTCAAAAGGTTTTGCCAGTTCCAATGATGCTGTTTGTTTGGCGTGGCCACGAATATTGAATTTTTCTACTGCTGGCGGTGTGGGCGCAGGTGCTGGTTTTGCTGCGAGCGACGTCGATAAAGCTTTTTGCAATTCTGATGCATTGTTAGCGAGCGTAAACGTGCCGCCTGTTTTTTCGGCCAAGCATTTTAATTGCGCAACAGCGCCCTTGTTATCAAGGCCAAAACCAACCGTGTGCACCACAAGGCCAACGCCTGCCTTTTTCAATTCTTCGGCCACAGCGCAAGGGTCTGCATCGCAATTTTCAATGCCATCAGAAACCAGAATAACGGTGGCTTTCTTTTCAGTATATTGCAAAGCCTCTGCCGCCATGCGCACGGCATCTGTCATCGGTGTTTGACCCTTGGGCGAAATGCCTTTCACCGCAGCCATAAAATCTTCGGCGTTCAAAGGCCCGGGTTCACGCAACACTTCAATATCTTTGCAGTTGCCCTTTTCGCGGTGACCATAAGCAATCAGCCCAATTTCATCTTCAGCCTTCCATGTGCTGATGATTTTTCCAACAACCTGTTTGGCAATGTCGATTTTAGATTTGCCATCAATCTTGGCCCGCATAGAGCCCGATGCGTCCAGCACCAAAATAACCCGCGAACCCTCTTCAGCATGGGCGGGAAAGACGATCGATAGAAAAAGAAAAATGGCCAAAACGAGGTTGCGTATCATGCCCTGCTCTCCGATTGTTGAGCCCCCGCTCAAATCACTGAATGCCGTGTCATCAGATTTTTGTCAATCCGCGCAAGCCTTCATAAATCAGGTTCAAAGACAGCAGGAAAAGTGCAACCTCAACAAACCTGAAAAAGATCTTCTCGGGCATGAACTTTGTAACGTTAAATCCGGCCAGAGCGCCTACCAATGCAATGGGCGTCAGTGCTGCGCCCACTTCAAGGCTGTTCACATTAATTTGCCCAAGCATCCAATAGGGTGGCAATTTCAAAAAATTGATCACCGCAAACACAATCGTCGCTGTGCCTGCATAGGTCATCTTGTCGAGCTTCTGTGGCAGAACATACATTTGATAAGGTGGCCCCCCGGCATGGGCCACAAAACTGGTAAAGCCCGCAATCGTGCCCCAGAAAAATCCGCGTGGCAAATCTGCGGGCTTTGCCTCAATCACGCGCTTTCCTTTTAACAACCCATCAACAAAATATGAAAGGCCAATAACACCCACCACAAATTTCACCAAATCATCGCTGGTGATGGACGCGGTGGCCCAGCCAATCAAAATGCCGATAATTCCTGCGGCAACCATAATTTTGATGTTGCGCATGTCATAGTGTTTGCGAAACATCCAAAGGCCATACCAATCGCTCACCACCAAAATTGGCAACAAAATTCCTGCCGCCACAACAGGAGATGTGGCCAGCGCCATGACGGGAACACTCAATACGCCAACACCTTGAAGCCCGCCCTTAGATGCGCCAACTAAAAATGAAGCGGCGGCAGCGCAAAGCCAAAACCAAATGTCAAAATGCATCACGGTGTTTCAGGCCCCAAAGCCAAAGCAGCGTGACCAAGTTTCAAAAACGAACAGAGGTTTTCAACCACAAATCCATGGTCGTCACGTTGTGGAATTCCAGAAACCGTAATGGCACCAACAACGCCTGTTCCAATAATGTGGATGGGAAAGCTGCCACCCGCATTGGCAAATTCAGCCACATCGATGCCGCGCGAAGCGTCAAAACCACCGCCTTTGGCCACAGTTTCTTGCCCCAATCGATAAGAACTTTTTTGAAAGCGCATCACTGAATTCAGTTTGCGCCTAACCCATGTTTCATTGTCGGGCGTTGTGCCAGGCAGACAGGCATAAAACATTTGCCGAGAGCCTACATGAATATCAATCACCAATGGCAATTTGCGCAAGGCCGCGGCATCGCGCAATTGCATTCCCAGCGCCCAAGAATCCGCTTCGTCAAATTTGGTAAAACGCAAAACCTTTTCTTGGTGCTCAATCTTCAAAATATCTTCGCTGGCCGACATGTTCGCTTTCCAATATGACAATTCATTAATCTTCTCGCCGCCTTTTAAACACTTTTAAATAGGATTAGAATGTCCCCAAGAGGATGGCGAATCTTCTTATTTTTTCAACCTTAGTCCGCATCATGTGGGGCGGCTACACAAAGGAATATGAAATGTCCAAAACACTGCGCACACTTGGGTTTGCTGCTCTATTGGCAGTAAGCGCCAGCGCCATGATGTCGAGCCAAGCTTCCGCCTTGTCGATGACAGAATGCAGCGCCAAATACAAAGCCGCAAAGGCCGCCGGCACTGATGGTGGCTTGAAGTGGAATGATTTCCGCAAAGCAAATTGTGCAGCTGATGCCGCCGCCGCAGCGCCTGCTGCTCCGGCAGCCCCTGCTGCCAAACCAGCCAAAGCCGTTGTTGCAGCACCTGCCGCAGCTGCCGCCGCCGCAGCTCCAGCCGCTGGCACATTCATGCAACAATGCTCTGCTGCTTGGAAAGCCATGAAGGCTGCCAACACAGTGCCCGCAGGCATGACATTCCGTGATTTCCAGAAAGGCAAATGCGTGGCACCTGCCGGCACAGTTGCCGCAGCGCCCGCTGCCCCAGCCGCACCTGCAGCTGCAACACCCATGAAGCCGGTTAAGGTTGCGCCAGCTGAACCCGTTGGCACAGCCGCCGATACATCTGCCGAACCAACCGTTGATAAAAATGGCAAGCCATTAACAGCCAAGCAGATTGCTGCCCACGTGCGTATCAAGCAGTGTGGCAACAACTGGCGCGCTGATAAAGCCGCCAATAAAATTGCTGCTGGACAGACATGGCCAAAGTATTGGCACGAATGCAGCATGCGCTTGAAGGCCGCTGGCCAATAAGCTTGTCGCAAAATCAATAATGAAGGCCTCGTGAAAACGGGGCCTTTTTTTATGCTTTGCGCTGTTATGCGTTACGCTCGCGCCGCAACTTCTCCCAATAGTCTAAACGCTTTTGAATATCGCGTTCAAAGCCGCGCTCTACGGGCACATAAAATTTGCGCCTGCCCATTTGATCAGGAAAATAATTTTGCCCTGAAAAGGCATCAGGCTGGTCATGGTCATAACGATAGCCTGCGCCATAATCTTGGGCTTTCATCAGCTTTGTTGGCGCATTCAGAATAATTTTCGGCGGTGGCAAAGAGCCGGTTTCACGCGCGGCTGCCATGGCCGCAGAAAATGCATTATACCCCGCGTTGGATTTGGGTGCCGTGGCCACATAAATCACGGCTTGGGCCAAAGCCAGTTCACCTTCCGGAGACCCTAAAAATTCAAATGTATCTTTAGCGGCCAAGGCTTGCGTTAAAGCTTGCGGGTCGGCCAAGCCAATATCTTCAATGGCCATGCGCACAATGCGGCGCGCCAAAAACAACGGGTCTTCGCCTGCGGTTAACATGCGCGCCAAATAGTAAAGCGCTGCATCAGGATCAGACCCACGCACCGATTTATGCAACGCTGAAATTAAATTATAATGCCCATCTGCCGCCTTGTCATAAAGCGGCAGGCGCTTGGCAATCACTTTGCTCAAACCCTCAACGTCCAAAACTGCATCGCCTTGCGCAAAAATCTCTTCGACCAGATTGAGAAAATAACGGCCATCACCATCGGCCATGTCAATCAAGGCGGCGCGAGCTTCAGCGGTTAAGGGCACTTCGCGTTTTTCATAAAACGCAGCCCGCACCAATAAAGATTCCAGGGCCGCAACATCTAACCGCTGCAACACCAAAACTTGGGCACGTGATAATAAAGCACCATTCAATTCAAACGATGGGTTTTCTGTTGTGGCCCCCACAAGAGTGATGGTTCCATCTTCCACAAAGGGCAAAAACGAATCCTGTTGTGATTTGTTGAAGCGGTGAATTTCATCCACAAACAACAATGTGCCCCTGCCCTGCATGCGCCGCATGCGCGCCTGTTCAAACGCCTTTTTCAAATCGGCCACGCCGGAAAAAATGGCCGACATTTGTTCAAATGCCAAACCCGTTTCACCGGCCAACAGCCTAGCGATGGTGGTTTTGCCAGTGCCCGGCGGCCCCCATAAAATGATGGAAGCCATGCGGCCCGAAGCCAGCGTTTTCGTTAGTGTGCCATTGGGCCCCACCAGATGGTCTTGGCCCACAACATCAGCAAGCTGTGTTGGCCGCAAACGATCAGCCAGTGGGCGCGGGCCTTCTTTATCAAGCCCTGCAGCTTCAAAAAGATCGGCCATCAGCCAAGCCTAAGAAAAACTTTTTGGCCACCGCGCTCAAATCCAATCAACCACCCGTGGCTAGGCTGCATTAAAATGCGCCGCAAGGTTTCGATCGTGTCAATTGGCGTGCCGTTCACTTCCCGCAAAACATCGCCCTTGACCATAAAGCGTTGCGCTGGGCCATCTTTCACATCTGTCACCACAACACCAACAGCGTCCTTGGACAGGCCCAGTTGCTCAGACATCTCCGGTGTCAGATTGGTCACCACCAATCCGGCCAAAGGTGTTCTGCCCGTAATGGTGGCTTCCAGCCTTTTTGTGGTCTCAGGAGCCGCCACCAATTTAATCGACACTTGGCGCGATTGTGCGCCACGCCGAAACTCAATCAGCTTTGCATCCCCGATATGAGAAGTTCCCAGCAAGTAGTTGAGTTCTTGGGCATTTTCCAATGATTTTCCATCCATGGCCATCATCACGTCTCCGCTTTGAATGCCAGCTTTCGCCAGTGGGCTTTCAGGCTCTAACGCCACCACCAAAACTCCTTCTGGCCGCGCAAAGCCAAGCGAGTCTGCAATATCTTGCGTCACGTTTTGAAACGTTCCGCCAAACCAAGGCCTAACAATTTTTTGGCCTGTCTCAGCCGATTGCACAACCGTTGCCACCATATTAGCCGGAATGGAGAACCCCAATCCGATAGACCCGCCAGATTTTGAATAAATCATGGAGTTAATGCCAATCAACTCGCCGCGCATGTTCACCAACGCGCCGCCAGAATTGCCTGGGTTAATGGCAGCATCGGTTTGGATGAAAGATTGATAGTCAGATGCGCCAACATCAGTGCGCGCCAAGCCAGAGATAATGCCACTTGTCACCGTTTGGCCAACACCAAACGGGTTGCCGATGGCCAAAACCAAATCCCCCACTTCCAAATTGTCTGAATTGGCCAAGCGCAATGTGGGCAAGGCTTCTTCACCCACGTCAATTTTCAAAACCGCCAGGTCCGTGCGTTCATCCGCCACCACCAAAACTGCCGCAAACTCACGCTTATCGGCCAAGGCCACGCGAATGTTTGTAGCGTTTTTAATCACATGATTGTTGGTGACGATAATGCCAGTGGAATCCACAATCACGCCAGAACCCAGCGAATTGGCAACCCGTTCACGTGGTGGCCCAAATCCATTTTGCCCAAAAAATTGCTTGAAAAATGGGTCAACCAAAGCATCGTTGGCCTGCTGGCGTTCAATTGTTTTGGCATACACATTCACCACCGCAGGGGCAGTGCGCTTCACCAATGGCGCAAAAGACAACAGAATCTGCTGGCGGTCTGTGGGCACAGAGCGCGGGTCAGCCTTCACCCCGCTCACCATAAACATCACCGCCAAGACCGCGATAAAAATTCTCGTCATAAAATTGTCTCCCATATCACGCCTGTCTGCGATCAAGTTTTGTTGATAAAATGACGGCAGTTTCAACATGCGTAATGCCATTTAAAACGGTGATCCGGTCTAAAATTTCATCCATGCTTTCAGCCGAAGAAGCCCGCACCAAGGCCACCAGATCCACCTTTCCGCTCACGGCATGAAGCACCTCAATCTGTGGAAATTTTGCCAACATCTTGGCCACATCCATGTGCTTGCGTGGTTCAACCGCGATGGAAACCCACGCGGAAAAACTTTGCGGCACAGCGGCCTTGGCCAGCTTGATGGTATAACCCTCAATCACGCCCTGTTCTTCAAGCCGCCGCAAACGATCTTGCACTGTCGTTCGCGATAGGCCCAGCTTGCGGGCCAGCGATGCAACAGGCTCGCGCGCATTGGCCCGCAAAACCTCTAACAGCGCGTGATCTTTTTCAGACACCTGAATTTTCGTCATTGTGTTTGCCATTCCGTCATTATGACGGCACTTTACTGCTTCGGCAACACATCGCCGTGTCGAAACCTTCATCCTTTTGTGACACATTGAGCGGAGTTCAGGAGACTCACACCCATGGCCCAAGCTTCCCTTAAAGTTCAACCCGTTGCTGCCTTGCCTTATGATGCAGCAGAACTATCCAAAACTTGGAATTCAGACACGCCCGTGTTTTGCTTTTCAGCAAAAGCCTTGGCGGCCCGCGCGCGCGTGTTTCTGGATGGGTTTAAAGGAGAAGTTACTTTTGCCGTAAAATCCAGCCCCTCGGTGGAGGTGATTGAAACTTTGGCAGGCCTTGGCATTAAATCTTGGGATGTGGCCTCAGTGCAAGAAATGAAACTGGTGCACAGTGTGCAACCGGAAGCGCATTTTCATTATCATAACCCCGTTAAATCGCGCCGCGAAATTGAGGCGGCATACAAAACCTATAATTGTCGCCGCTTCGTGGTCGATTGCCGTGAAGAGCTTGCCAAAATTGTTGCCATTGTGGGTGAAGATCGCAACATTGAAATTGCCGTGCGTTTTGTTTTGCCACGTGATCGTGGCGCATCGGCGCATGATTTTTCAACCAAATTTGGTGCACCCGAACACATTGCGGTTGAACTTTTAAAAAGTGTTGCAGCCCTTGGCTTCACGCCTATCCTTACATTTCATCCGGGTTCACAATCCAAAGATCCGCAAGTCTATGCCCGCCATATTGAAGCGGCATCACGCATCGCCAAACTGGCCGATGTGAAAATCAAAACCTTGAATGTTGGTGGAGGTTTTCCAGCAGATTACGAATTGTCCAAAGCGCCAGAACCTGATGTTTATTTCCGCATGATTGAAGTTGCGAGAGATTTGCATTTTGCTGGCGCTGATAAGCCAACACTGGAATGTGAACCCGGCCGCGGCTTGGTGGCTTCCTGCATGTCTCTATTGGTTTCGGTCAAACTTGTTTGCACAGATGGAGACGATATTTTCATCACCGATGGCGTCTACGGCGGCTTGATGGAATATATGCAAGTGCCTGAACTAAAGCCACCTCACCGAACTATTCGCAACGGCAAAACGCTAGGTGGCCCGATCAAATCTTGGAAAGTGTTTGGCCCAACGTGTGACCCATTGGATGTTCTGCCCCACAATCTGGATTTTCCAGTAAACTTGGCTGAAGGTGACTATGTGGAATTTGGCATGTTGGGCGCTTATGGAATTTCGACCATGACAAATTTCAACGGCTATGGCGGCAACCCCATCGTGCGCGTTGAGAGCACCACGGTATAAAAGCGCGCGTTGAGAGCACCACTGTTTAAAAAAATTAAGCCCCGCTGCGACACATTTGCGCCAGCGGGGCTCCCATTATACAATGGCTTGGTCGAGTTTCAGCTTGAACTGGTTCGGTTCTAACCGAACCATGGAGACGGTTTAACGTCACAAAATAAAATACAATTTTTGATAGGGCAATTCGTTTAGAGCTTTTGATATTCAGTCAACAGTTAAACGAAAGGTGATCACGTTTCGTCGTGATCGTCAGTGGTAATTTGGTGGAGTCATAGCTGCTCCTTCAAAGTTGATCTTAGGGTTTCAAATCAGCACCAACCACGATTGCTGATAGTTTCAGAATGGACTCATCGCAAAAAATGTCAAGTTAATTTCAAACCTTGTCCTCTTGCCTTCGGCTGCTTACATCAGTTTAAATCTTTGCCACTTGGCGCAATCTCTCCAGCAATCCCACGCGTAAAAGCCGCAATAACAATTGCAAGTGTTCACGCTTTATTCTAGGCAGTTCTCATGTCATACAAACGAGTCATTTCTGTTCAGGGTGCCCGCGAGCACAATCTGAAAAACATCTCCGTTGATCTGCCCCGCGATAAGCTGATCGTGTTCACCGGCCTTTCAGGTTCGGGCAAATCTTCGCTGGCCTTTGACACCATTTATGCCGAAGGCCAGCGCCGCTATGTGGAAAGCCTTTCGGCCTATGCCCGCCAGTTTTTGGAAATGCAGCAAAAACCTGATGTCGATCAGATTGATGGGCTCTCACCAGCCATTTCGATTGAGCAAAAAACCACCAGCAAAAACCCGCGCTCAACTGTAGGCACGGTGACAGAGATTTATGATTATCTGCGCCTGCTGTTTGCCCGCGTGGGCATACCCTATTCGCCAGCAACAGGCCTACCGATTGAGGCCCAAACCGTAACCCAAATGGTTGATCGCACCTTGGCCCTGCCCGAAGGTACCAGGCTTTATCTGCTGGCCCCCGTGGTGCGCGGCCGCAAGGGCGAATATCGCAAAGAATTTGCCGATTATCAGAAGAAGGGTTTCCAACGCGTCAAAGTTGATGGCCAGTTCTATGAAATTGACGCTGTGCCAACCCTCGATAAAAAATTTAAACATGATATTGATGTGGTGGTAGATCGCCTCGTGGTCAAAGCTGATTTGGCCACGCGTCTCGCTGACTCATTTGAAACAGCTCTTAAACTTGCTGATGGTTTGGCCATTGCTGAATTTGCCGATAAGCCCCTGCCCGCATCACAAACACAAGAAGACAGCGCCAACAAGTCTGCCAATGAAACGCATGAACGCGTGATCTTCTCCCAGCGTTTTGCCTGCCCGGTTTCAGGCTTCACGATTGATGAGATTGAACCGCGTATATTCTCTTTCAACAATCCATTCGGTGCCTGCCCGGCCTGTGATGGGCTTGGCACAGAACTAAAATTTGAAGCGGATATGATTGTGCCAGATCAAAGCCTTTCCCTGCGTGAAGGGGCCATCGCCCCTTGGGCCAAAACCGGGGCCACCTCGCCCTATTACACCCAAACTTTGGAAGCTTTGGCCAAGCACTATAAATTCTCCATGACAACGGCATGGAACAAGCTTTCCAAACAAGCACGTGAAGTAGTGCTCAATGGCACGGGCGAAGAAGAAGTCACCATCACCTATGATGATGGCTTGCGTTCTTACAAAACCAAAAAAGCCTTTGAAGGTGTCATCGGCAACATTGAACGGCGCTGGCGCGAAACCGATTCTGAATGGATGCGCGAAGAGCTGGCGCAATATCAATCGGACCATGAATGCCAAACCTGCCACGGCTTTCGCCTGAAGCCACAAACACTGGCCATCAAAATTGCCGGCTTGCACATTGCCCAAGTATCTAAATTTTCCATCCGCAATGCTGATGTTTGGTTCCGCGAACTGTCATCCAAACTTACGCCAAAACAAAATGAAATCGCCGTGCGAATTTTAAAAGAAATTCGTGATCGTTTGAAATTTCTGGTGGATGTGGGGCTGGAATATCTGTCGCTCAGCCGCGTGTCTGGCACATTGTCGGGCGGTGAAAGCCAGCGCATTCGCTTGGCCTCGCAAATCGGTTCTGGCCTTACAGGCGTGCTTTATGTGTTGGATGAACCCTCCATCGGTCTGCACCAGCGAGACAATGAACGCTTGCTCAAAACCCTCACCCATCTGCGTGATATTGGCAACACAGTGATTGTGGTTGAACATGATGAAGACGCCATTCGCATGGCCGATTTCATGTTGGATATTGGCCCCGGCGCTGGTGTGAACGGCGGCCACATTGTGGCCCAAGGCACGCCCCAAGAAGTGATGGCAAACCCCAACAGCCTCACGGGCCAATATCTCACGGGCTTTCAACAAGTGCCCATCCCGCGCAATCGCCGTAAATGGGAAAAGAACCGCTCCATTCGTGTAACCGGTGCCCGCGCCAACAATCTGAAAAACATCAGTGCGGAAATTCCCTTGGGCATTTTCACCTGCATCACTGGCGTTTCCGGCGGCGGCAAATCCACCTTGATTGTGGATACGGTTTATCGTGCATTGGCCCGCAAGCTGATGGGCTCTCGTGAAGCGCCATTGGCC
>JANXRO010000299.1 GCA_025356765.1 Hyphomicrobiales bacterium
AGGGCGGCGACGCGGTGCTTATGTCACGCGAGGACTATGACTCGCTGATGGAAACCGCTTATCTCCTGCGCTCGCCCGCCAATGCCAAGCAACTGCGTGAGGCGATGAAGCGCCCAAAGAAGCAACTCATCCCCTTCAAGTCAGTCACGGCGCTGAAACATGCGCTTGGTCTTTGATCCCAAGGCACTGGAACATCTACGCTATTGGACGGAGACGGACAGACGCAAGGCTCTGAAGATTTTGGACTTGATCGAAGCGACCTTGAAGTCTCCCTACGAAGGCATCGGTAAGCCAGAGCCGTTGCGTTTTGATTTGGCAGGTGCCTGGTCGCGCCGCATCGATCAGGAACACCGGCTGGTGTACAAGGTTGAGAAGAGTGAACTGCGGGTGATGTCTTGCAGGTATCATTATTAAAACCCTTTAATAATGTGTCTCACAATAGACTTCTATAATATCTTAGCGGTCATTTACTCTGAATATTTTGTAAAGATCATCTACTGTTTTCTCATCAATTAGTCCGATAGGATCACGAAGCGAAATCATGTAATCGACCTGTTCTTTGCTGCCATTCTTGAAACTGTAGATATTTTCCAGTTCGGCAACTGTGAAATGGCGCTCAATGTATTCGTACGGATCAAGCATTTTAGGCAAGGCTTGTTGCAACAACACTCCAACCCACATAATCTGACTTTGTGTTTTGTTGGCCAACAGAATTCTACGATAGTCTCTATAAGATACATCGGTGTCAATTCCTGTCCGATGAGGCAGCAGCCGCTTGAATTTCTTTGCCTGCTCAAAATGATTATTTAGAAAATAGATTACTTCCAGTGAGGGAGATTGTTCGAAATGAGCCAGCACCTTTTTCGACCAAGAATGGCTTCCAAAGACTTCCTTCTTCGCAAAGCAAATTTGAGTGGAAACAGTTCTTTTGTCACCAAGCTCAATTTTATAATTCGGTACCGTTTCAAATATCCCATCGTGGTTATTCGCATTCCGAAGACATTTGATAATCTTATCTGTACCGTCATTGAAAACTTCTGCTTTCAGAATGTCATAGTGACCTTTAATGACTGGCACTTTGGACAATAAATGGCGATATGCTTGGACTAACGACTCTGCAGCCACAGAGTACGTGAACGCTTCTTTGGTCGCCCTCTTTCGCCACAAGTCCATGGACAAATCATTTTGACTGTCATGCAAAACTCGGCCATGGAAAGCGCCGCAAATTTCAATGAATGCATCTCGCGACAATTCAAGCAGTACGAACGCCGAATTTACGCCCTCCAAACCGACTACAGTCGGCCGCGAAGGGTGCTCAGCCAAGACCGCATCTAGAGTTTCTATGTTGCAAAATGCGATTTTCTTGAGCAATGACTTATCGCGGATTTCACCGTAGTTTGACCAACTTCCTCTCAGCTCCTCCAACAATTTCAGTTTTTCACGACTTTGCTGGCCATTCATCATATGGACTATGCCGGCGAGCGAGTTTTCACCTGTCATCTTAGAACTCCAAGTTTGGTGTCAAATTGCACGATATGACATGACCATATATTGTTTCGATCCAGCATAATGATTTTCTTCATTGGATGATGCTGGGCTAAATTCAATTGCGCCCCCTCGCCTCCCGCTCGTTCCCATGCTATTGCGGTGCAGCAATTTGAGAGATTTCCCCATGCCCAAAATCACCCGCACCGAAACTGACAGCTTTGGCCCTATCGAGGTTGATGCTTCCAAATATTGGGGGGCGCAGGCGCAGCGCAGTTTGCAGAATTTTAAAATCGGTTGGGAAAAGCAGCCCGCTTCCATCATCCGCGCTTTGGGAATTATCAAACGCGCTGCCGCCGAAACCAATGTGGCGCTTTCGGGCTTGGACAAGAACCTTGCGGCGGCCATCATCAATGCCGCGCAGGAAGTTGTTGAAGGTAAGTTGAATGATCACTTTCCGCTTGCCGTGTGGCAAACGGGTTCGGGCACGCAATCCAACATGAACGCCAATGAAGTGATTTCAAACCGCGCCATTGAAATGTTGGGAGGTGTTATGGGTTCTAAAAAGCCGGTTCACCCCAATGATCATGTGAACATGTCACAATCTTCCAACGACACTTACCCAACCGCCATGCACATTGCCTGTGCTGAAGAAATTCATCATCGCCTGTTGCCGGCGTTGCAACATTTGCGCAACGCGTTGAATGACAAAGCCCATGCCTTTGCAAAAATCATTAAAATTGGCCGCACCCACACGCAAGATGCAACACCTGTCACTTTGGGCCAAGAATTTTCCGGTTACACCCAGCAAGTTGAAAACGGCATTGCGCGCATTGAACAAACCTTGGCCCTTTTGATGCAGCTGGCCCAAGGCGGAACAGCGGTGGGCACCGGCCTTAACGCGCCCAAGGGCTTTGCCGAAATGGTGGCACAACATATTGCCAACATCACTCGCCTGCCCTTCACATCTGCGCCCAACAAGTTTGAAGCTTTGGCAGCACACGACGCGATGGTGATGACACATGGGGCGATTAACACTGTTGCCGCTTCACTTTTTAAAATCGCCAACGACATTCGCTTTTTGGCGTCTGGCCCGCGTTCCGGCTTGGGCGAATTGAACTTGCCGGAAAATGAACCGGGCTCTTCCATCATGCCGGGCAAGGTGAACCCCACCCAATGCGAGGCGTTAACGCAAGTGTGTGTGCAGATATTTGGCAACAATGCCGCGCTGACATTTGCGGGCGCATCAGGCCATTTTGAACTGAATGTTTATAACCCAGTAATGGCTTATAACTTTTTGCAATCTGTACAACTGATGGCTGATGCAGCGATGAGTTTCACTGACAACTGTGTGACGGGCATTGAAGCGCGTGAAGACAATATCAATGCGGCGCTTAATCGTTCATTGATGTTGGTCACAGCCCTGGCACCAAAATATGGTTATGATCGCGCCGCCAAGATTGCCAAAACCGCCCATAAAAATGGAACCACATTGCGTGAAGAAGCCGTTGCCGATGGCATTGATGGCAAAGATTTTGACGCCATTGTGCGCCCTGAAAATATGCTTGGGCCAACGTAATGGCAGAGCTTGTTAATTTGCGGAACGTGCGCAAAAATAAACAGCGCGTGGAAGACGAGAAACACGCCGATGAAAATCGCATCAAATTTGGCCGCACCAAAGCCGAGAAGAAAATATCTGCCGCACTCAATTTGTTGAACGAAAAAAAGCTAGATGGCAACAAGCGTGAAAGCTGATCTCAAACGCTCTCTCACCATCGCGGGCCACCGCACATCGCTTTCGCTTGAACCTGAATTTTGGGCCGAACTTAAAGCGGCTGCACAAGTGGAAAACAAATCATTGGCCACATTGGTGGGCGAGATTGACGACAATCGTGGCGACAGAAATTTGTCAAGCGCCATAAGGGTGTGGATTTTGCAACGCTTAAAATAGCGTGGGCTTATTTCACCATCATCAAAAACCGCTTCTTATCATCCTTCACCATGGCGGCACCGGCAACGATGGCCGCGTCCACTTTGGCTTTATAGCGTGCCGCATCCAATGCGCGTTGGGCAGAAAAAACTTTTTGTTCTTTTAAGCGTTGCCGAAGTTCCAAACGTTGGGCTTGAAAGGCTTCAAATTTTTCTTTGTCGACTTGTGCTTGGGCTGCCTGGTCTGCCACCAATTTTTCTTGCTCTTTTTGCACTTGATCAAGCGCTGCCATATCTTTTGCAATCAACGCCGTGCCCAATTTGGCGGAAAGAGCAGAAACATCGCTGAGCACTTTCATTGCTCCAGGCCCGCCTTGATAAACAATGCGCATCGCTGGCAAATCCGTCTGCGTCTTCGATTTCAATGTCACCGTTGTTGTAAATTGCGGGTTGATCAAATCCACATGCGGATCCACCAGAATTTCTGTTTCGGGTGTTACCACACGAAGTGGTAGAAAATTCAGTGCGCCATCTTTGGCCTCAAACATAAACTTTTGATTCCCAAGCGCAATGCCGCTTCCGGAAAACAACTTGGCAAATTCTGTTTGAATATCTTCTGGCCGGTTCAAAGTTTTGAGATTTGCAAAAAAGCTATCCGGCGAAACATTGTACAAAATCAATGCCCCACTGTCGGCACTGCCATCGCCGCTAAGGCCTGCGATCAAACCTTGCACGCTGCGCGATTCTGATTTGAACTTGGCATCGATCATGCTGGTTCCGGCAAAGGATGGCTTTCCTTCCGTTGTGCTGGTCAAAGCGCCGATGTTCAGCGGATAATGCGCATTGGCTTCAAGCGCAAAACCAATTCCCTTTTGCACCAAAGTTGCGTCGATTGTGGCGGCTTCATTATTGCCAATCAACCCTTTGAGGTGCAGCGTTTTGCCCACGGCATCCGCCTTCAAATCAATTTGAGAATTTTGCAATTGTTGGCCGACAGGATCAGCCAGCGACAAAGGTGTGAGGCTCACCGACCCCATAACGCCAAGCGGCCACGTGGTTTGCAAAACATTCGTGTCTTGCCCCACGGCCAATGCCAAAACATCAAGCAGCTTGAATGCGCCGCCGCCCAGCTGCAGCGCAACTTTGCCAGTGCCATCAATTTCACCTTTGCCCACTAAAGTTTGATCACCAAAATCCAAGCGCAACGACGAAATATTCAAGCCGCCATTGTTTGGCACCGTGTCCATTTTGAGAGACAACGGGCCAACACTGGTCGCAGCAACAGGCAAAGCCAAAGCTTTGGCGACTGAATTTGCATCATCAGCCACGACATTGAATGCACCGGAAAAGCCCAGTGAATTGGATTGTGGCAAATAGGTTCCAGAAAAACCCGCCGAAGCGCCAAAGCCTTCAAAATCCAGAGCAGATTTATAGCCCTGTTTATTGTTGCCAGCAGCGGTGATTGAAAGTGATCCTTCGCCCCCATCACGGCCCGGCACATCAACGCCTAACAGCCGCGCAACGTCATGGGCATCGGGGCTCGTCACTGTGCCAGATAATCCAAGCGTTGCGTCGGCCCCTTTGGCAAGGTCTTTGGCGGTTCCCGCACTGACAAGGTGAAACGGGCCGCTGTCTCCCGTCAAACTGAAATTCAATAGAGGCTCTGTGGCACCGGGTTTTACATTGAAATCGGCGCGCATATTGGTTTTTCCCAAGCTTGCAGCCCAGCGCGGGTCAACGCCTTTCGGCATAAGCCCTAATAGACGCATCAAACCTTGCGGGCGATCTGCGCCCACAATAAATTTGACTTCTCCTGAAGGGCCATCTGGGCCGATTAAAACCAAGCCATTGCCTGCAACTTCAGCGCCTTCGACTGAACCTATGGAAAATGTTTTGACTTCAAAACCAGATACGCTGGAAGAATAATTCAGCGCCACTTTATCGGCCGTCACACCGTTGAGCATCAATTTATCAAATGCAAATTGCAGACGCTTTTCAAATCCGTTGTCGCTGCTCAAGCCATTGATAAACCCATCGCTTGAAACGAGCCCCGCCAAACCGCCTGAAATGTATGACCCCAAATCGAATTGTTTGGCGTTAAGTTTTAAGTCCATTGCCGGAATTTTGCCCAGCGCCACGGCAAGCTCTGCCTTGCCAGCAAGGCCATCCATTTCATATTCGAGGTTTTGAAAACCGAAACGCTTTCCGCCCCAGGTCACATCGCTTTGCAACTTCAACCTGCCGCGAGAACCTGTCCAAATTTTATCAATGCTTGGTTTTGCTTCTGGCCACAGCCATTGGGTAAATCCGCGCGTGTCATTGCTTTCAAAAGCCAGCGTTCCGCCAAGATCAGCCGCGCCATCTCCGGGGAAAATGATGCCGCTAAATTTCATGCGTGATCGGCCGGGCAGATCTGCGCTTAAATCTTTCACGCGAATGGCGCTCTGCCCCGCCGTTGCGTTCAGCGAAACGTTCTCCAAGTTTTCGCCAGCCACTGTTAGAGACGACGCCTCCAGTGTTCCCGATAAATCTAAATTATGAGAGGCCTGGGCCATCACAGTGTTGAGCAAAGCCATAATGCCGCCCGCGCGCCACACCCGCATGGAAGAAGCGCCCGCCAATGCGTCTAAATCAATATGCGGCGCTGTTAAATGCACATCAGCTTTGGTGCCCCGCGAAAAATCAATAACGGCATTGCCTTCGATCAACGTGCCGTTGTCTTTGGCATCAGCCGGAACAATGTGAATGCCATCAAGCTTAATGACATCGTCAACAATGCTCACTTTGGATTGATAGGTAAGTGGTTTGAAGTTGCCTTCTAAACTTGTGCGACCATCTTCAGTGATGACAGGGCTAAGCAGCGCATTGCCGTTCACGTTTCCGTTCAGCATATCGCCGTCAAAGTTCAAAGCCTGAAATGCGCCATCCTTTGGCGATATTTTCAACCCAAATTTCAACGGCGCGCCCAACTTCCATGCCGTGCTTGACCAAGAAATATCCAGCGGTGTTTCACCATCTTTGGCAACAGCAATAACCCGCCACGGCCCTTCCATCGCGGCTGCGGATGCAACACCATTAACGTTATGCAAATTGCGCGAAACCGAATGTCGCTGGTCAACAAAATTCAGCGTGCCATCTGCAATGTTTATTTTTTCAAGCAACACATTGTTCAACAGTCCCATTTTGGCCAAGCCCTGATCTGGCACAAAATGCCAATTGCCTTGGCCCGCCTTATCCAACGTGAAATTAAGAACGGGTTTTTGAACATCAATGCTTTCAACTTGAATTTGCCCGCTGAACAACCCGGCCAAGGCCAGATGCACAGTGATTTTGGCCGCTTGCAAAACCGCAGGCCCTTCAACCCCTTTGGGATTGCCAACACTCACATCCTCAGCTTCCAAACGCGGCCACGGGAAAAGTCGCACCGCGATTGGGCCATTGATGGCAACGTCACGACCCGAAATCTTGCGCCCGTATGATTCCAAATTGTCGCGATAAGAATTCCAGTTCACGACAAAAGGTGCCGCCAATGCACCGCCCACAACAAGCAACAACAGCAATCCAAAATAAAATACGGGGGATTTGAGAATGGTCATAAGGGCCAGAATAGGGCTTGGAAAAAATGGTGCAAGCGGTTGCCAACGCCTTTCAATTGGAGCACACATTAAAAATCAGGTCATTGGGTAACTCGGCAAGACGGGGAAAGAATATGACAGAAATATCGAGCGCTTCAGAAAACAAAGCTGGCGCGAAAAATGCCTGGCCGCCAAAAACTCGCGAGCTGCATAATTTTCATATGAATTCCACTGTTTGGAACGATTTCAAGTTCCGCAATGATGATATCGTCGTTGCCACCTATGCGAAATCTGGCACAACGTGGACGCAGCAAATCGTTTCCCAGCTTATTTTCAATGGGGCAGAAGGGCTTAATCTGCACCAAATGTCGCCTTGGGTTGACCTGCGGATCTTGCCACCTCCAGCACTTGCGGCATTGGAAACCCAAACCCACAGGCGCTTTGTTAAAACCCATCTGCCGGTTGATGCCTTGGTTTTCTCACCCAAAGCCAAATATATTTATATCGGGCGCGATGGGCGTGATGCGGCGTGGAGTTTTCACAATCATCATTATAATGGCACCGAGCAATATTTCGAAGATTACAACCGCGGGGCAATTCACGGTGCTCCGCCGATGGTGCGGGGCACTGCTAACCCGCATGAATTTTACACCGCTTGGTTTGAAAACAACGGCTTTCCAATTTGGCCCTATTGGCAACATATTCGTTCATGGTGGGAAATTCGACATTTGCCGAATCTTTTGCTGATTCACTTCAACGATATGAAAAACGATCTTGAAGGATCAATCAGACGCATTGCAGCGTTTCTTGATATTGCCATAGACGAAACGCTGATGCCAAAAATAATTGAACATTGCAGCTTCAATTATATGAAAGCCCACGCCGCCGAACTTGCTCCGCGGGGTGGCTCTGTTTGGAAAGGAGGCGCTGAAACATTCATCAACAAAGGCAGCAATGGAAGGTGGCGTGACAGCCTTTCAGCGAAAGAAATAAAAGCCTACGAAGAAAAAGCCATTGCTGAATTGGGGCCCGAATGTGCGGCATGGTTGAGCGGCGGAGCGAAGCTTTAATTCACGGCCCCGCGTTTTTCCCGGGGTTCATAATGTTTTTGGGGTCGAGCGCCGTTTTAATGGCCCGCATGGTTTCCACCGCATCACCATGTTCAAGCCTTAGATAATCTCGCTTGCCAGAACCTATGCCATGTTCACCCGTGCAGGTGCCACCCATCGCCAAGGCGCGTTCGATCAATCTTTGATAAACCCCTTTGACGCGGGCCACTTCGTCGGCGTTGCTGCGATCACAAAACAATACAACGTGAAAGTTACCGTCGCCCACATGGCCAATGATGGGGCCATAAACCTGATGCGCGGCCAAATCTTGCTGGGTGGCCACAACACATTCAGCAAGGCGTGAAATAGGAACGCAAACGTCTGTGGCAATGGCCTCTTCCTTGCCAGGCTTCATGGCTTTGGTAGCCCAAAATGCGTCATGTCGGGCCTGCCACAGTTTTAAACGATCTTCCTCTTGCGTGGCCCAGTTGATTTCAGTTCCGCCATGAGAAGATGCAATTTCAGAAAACAGCGTCGATTGTTCAGCAACACCAGCCTTGGTGCCATGAAATTCCACAAACAAGGTGGGCACTTCAGGCATCGACAATTTCGAATAGGTGTTGATGGCGCGAATATGTTCTGCATCCACCAACTCTATGCGTGCGATGGGAATTCCCAGCTGAATGGTTTCAATGGCAACAAGGCAACAGGCTTCAATGGATGGAAATGCGCAAATGCCCGCGGAAATTCCTTCGGGAATTCCATAAAGCTTCAGCGCCACTTCGGTGATAACGCCTAAAGTGCCTTCTGAACCCACAAACAGCCGCGTGAGATCATATCCGGCGGATGATTTTCGTGCGCGCGTTCCGGTTTTGATGATTTTGCCGTCTGCCAGAACGACAGTAAGACCCATCACATTGTCGCGCATGGTGCCATAACGCACCGCGTTGGTGCCCGATGCGCGCGTAGCGGCCATGCCTCCCAGCGATGCATCAGCGCCCGGATCAATCGGGAAGAACAAGCCTTGGTCACGCAGGTGAGTATTCAACTGCTTTCGCGTAACGCCGGCCTGCACTCGCACGTCTTGATCTTCAGCATTCACTTCCAGAATGGTGTTCATTGCACTGATATCAATACATATTCCGCCCTTCACTGCCGCAAAATGCCCTTCTAGCGAAGTTCCGGTGCCAAAAGCGATCACGGGAACGCTTTCAGCGGCGCAAATTTTAACCAGCGCCTGCACTTCCTCGGTTGAATGAACAAAGGCCACCGCATCAGGCGGAACACCCACATTCCACGTCAGGTCTTTGCCATGCTGCTCACGCACTGCGGGCGCTGTGGACAAGCGGTCGCCCAAAAGATTTCGTGCCGCATCAATGGCACGGAGTGTATTTGCACTGGCTGTTGAGCTATTCATGGTCCACCAAAACTATCACAGGGCGAAATTAATACCATGACAAATGCCAAACCATTCACAGGCCAAATGCAAACGGTTGAAGACCAATGGACCGATTATAACGGCCACCTCAATATGGCCTATTATGCTGTGTTGTTTGACAGGGCGGCAGAAGAACTGTTCCAAACCTTTGGCCTTGGGCCAGAATATGTAAAACAAACCAATTGCACGTTTTTCACCCTTGAAACCCACACATCCTATGCCAACGAATTGATGGCCGGAGACGCGGTGCGCATTGAAACGCAAATCATCGCGTCTGATCAAAAGCGTGTGCATTATGTGCAACAAATGTTCAAAGGCGAAACCAGCTATCTTGCTTGTGTTTTGGAAGTGATGGTAAGCCACGTTGATCTTACAACCCATCGCACATCAGTTTTTCCTGCCGCAATACAGTCTAAAATTGATGAAATGACCGCCGCCCACAAAGCCTTAACCCCGCCCCCGCAAGTGGGCCATGTGATTGGGCTGCCAGCTAAACGATAACACATGCCCCCACATCGTCACATTCCCGCAATACTAAGGGCATAGTTCCTTGGCATGTAAGTTCCATAAAACCAACAATGGGAGACGAACATGACAAACACGGGTTACACACATTTTGCCGACGCTTTGGTTTTCGTACATGGCCGTCATGCTGCGGGTGAAGCAGCGCGTCATGCAATGCTATGTGAAAAATCGGGCGACACAGAAACCGCCGCATATTGGCGCAAATTGCAAAATCAACTGTCGATGAAATTAGATCATCAGCCCTTGCAACGCTGCGCCTGATAATTCCTGAAAGAGTGGCTATATAGGGGCGATGAGATTCGCCCATGCCCATTGACTTGAATGATTTTGACGAAGCACCACCTGCCCCCAAAGCGGGTGGCATTGCTGCGCGTGCTATGGCAACGCCTGCGCCCAAATATCTCGATGGACTGAACCCCGAACAAAAAGACGCTGTTTTAACTATTGATGGCCCGCTGCTGGTTTTGGCGGGTGCGGGCACCGGCAAAACCCGTGTACTGACCACACGGCTTGCCCATGTTTTAACCTTGCGTAAAGCTTACCCCAACCAAATCCTCGCCGTCAC
>JANXRO010000311.1 GCA_025356765.1 Hyphomicrobiales bacterium
CGCTCGCGCACAATAACGCGTAAATCGCGGGCCAACGCAGCATCAGAATCATCAATCGATTGGTTTTGGCAAACCAGGCAACGCAGATCTTTGCTGATGTCGCGCGCGCGGGTTTCAAGTGTTGCATCTTTCAACATTTCATCAGGCAAAACCGCCCAAGAATTCAAAGTGCCAAACACCAAAAATATAACGATGAACACAAACCGCATCACGAAGCTTTGCCTGCTAAAATCGGTTCAATTTCCGACTTCCAAATTTCAGGCGAAAGCGGCCCCGGAATTCGCGTGCGCACGAAGCCTTGTGCGTCAATCACAAAAGTTTCAGGAACACCGCTCACACCCAGATCAATGCCAGCGCGACCTGATTGATCAACCCCAATGTGGGCAAATGGATTGCCCATTTTTGCCAAATAATCTTTGGCATCAGCGTTATTGTCTTTCCAATCCACACCCAAAAGCGAGAAGCGCTTATCCTTTGCCAACTGCATCAGAAATGGATGTTCCTCGCGGCAGCTCACGCACCATGACGCAAAAACATTCAGCACCACAAAGCCTTTGTTTTTAAACGTACCGCTGTTCAAATTTGGTGTTCCATCCAAAGATGCCAAATCAAATGCTGGCACAGATTTGTTGATCAGCATGGAAGGCAAAACTTTGGGGTCGCGTTGCAGGCCCATGGCCATCACAACGCCAATCACCACAAACAAGCTGATCGGCAACAGTGTAGAAATGCGCGGCTTGTTCATTCTGCGGCCTGCATATTCAATTGAAGTGCTGCACGTTGCGGCATGCCCACACGAAAACGCCGATCTGACAGCGAAATAAAGCCACCAAACGCCATCATAAATCCGCCAATCCACAACCAAGGTGCCATGGGATGATAATAAAGCCTCACAGTTCTGCCGCCATTTTTATCAGCTTCGCCCAATGCAATATAGGTGTTGGAAAAGCCGTTGGTGCGAATGCCGGTCTGGTTGGTCAATTGCTGCTGCAACGGATAAAAATGCCGTTCGGCGGTCATCACTGAAAACACATTTTTGTCTTGCGAAAGTTCAAACGTGCCACGTTCGGCAACATAATTTGGCCCTTGCAATTGATCAATATTGGTAAGCTTCACATCATAAAAACCAATATGGGTTTGATCGCCAATTTTCATGGTGATGATGTTTTCCTGTTGCCACGTGGTCACAACTGAAATGGCCAACACCACAAATCCCAAACCCATATGGCCAAACAACAATCCGAAATAGGCCCGTGGCGTTGAAGCCAATAGTTGCAAGTTTTCATCCACTGCTGCGCGGCCCAGCTTTATTCGCTTTGCCCTAACCCAGATGGAGCCGACGACAATCCACAGGCCCAAGGCAATTCCGAAAACGGCCATAATATGTTTGCCCATGGCAAATCCAGCACCAAGCAAAGCCCCAGCAATTGTCAGCGCCAAAGGCTTGGTAAGTTGTTTCAGTGCTGCCATCAGTGTGTCGCGCTTCCACTTTAAAAATGGCCCGATTACCATAGCGATGAGAAGTGGCACCAAAAGCGGCATGAACGTATAATTATAATAGGGCGGGCCAACTGAAATTTTATCGTGCCCCATCAGATCAACATAAAGCGGATAAAACGTGCCGATAAAAACCACCGCGGTTGCCACGACAAGAAAGATGTTATTGAACAAAAGTCCGGCTTCGCGGCTGACAATCGCAAAAGGCACGCCTTTGCGAACATGCGGAATGCGCAAGGCATAAAGCAGCAAAGCCCCGCCCGTTGCACCAAACAAAATCAGCAAAATGAAATAACCACGCGCCGGATCAACCGCAAAAGAATGCACGCTGGTCAGCACGCCAGAACGCACTACAAACGTGCCAATCAAGCTGAGTGAGAACGTAAGAATGGCCAATAAAATTGTCCACCCCACCAAAGCATAGCGGCGTTCAACCACCAAGGCCGAATGCAGCAAGGCCGTGCCAGCAAGCCAAGGCATGAGAGATACATTTTCAACGGGATCCCAAAACCACCAGCCGCCCCAGCCTAAAATATAATAAGCCCAAAAGCTTCCCAGTGTTATTCCTAGGGTGAGAAAACACCAGGCCAGCAACACCCAAGGCCTAACCCATCTTGCCCATGCAGCGTCCACCTTGCCTTCAATCAATGCCGCCACAGCAAAAGCAAAGGCCACGGAAAAACCTACATAGCCCATGTAAAGGCATGGTGGGTGAATGGCCAAGCCGGGGTCTTGCAATAAGGGGTTCATGCCTTGGCCATCAGCGGGTGGGTTGTCTAACCTTAAAAAAGGATTCGATGTAAAAACCAAAAATGCCAGAAATGCCGAAGCGATCATGCCTTGAACAGCAAGCACGCGGGCTTTTAAGGCAGAAGGCAAGTTGGTTCCAAACACAGAAATCAACGCGGCAAAAATGACCAGGATCAAAACCCAAAGCAGCATGGAACCTTCATGATTGGCCCACACGCCAGTGATTTTATAAATCAACGGTTTGGCAATTTGCGAATTGGCCGCCACAAGGCTGACAGAAAAATCGTCGGTCACAAAACCATAGGCAATTGCAAAAAAAGCAAAGCCGACCAACAGGAATGATAAAATACCAGAAACGCTGGCGAGCTTCATCAACCCAATGTCTTGGCGGTGTGCGCCATAAAGCGGCAGCGTGGCTTGCACCACGCTGGTCATCAACGCCAACACCAAAGCGAAATGGCCAAGTTCAATAATCATGACGATATTATACCGCGAACCAGCCAGTTAAGGGCAATCTTTTCGACCTACCGCGACAACCTGCCCGCGCGCCCTCCGCGCCGGCTTTTTCGCATTGTCATGGTGGCCAAGCGTTCGGGCAGGGCCAAAACAATTGTGTGGCGTTCGTCTGCGGCCATGCCAAGCCAGCCAGCAATTTCTGCCCGCGTGCGCGCACACCCGATGCAAAGCTGTGTTTCAGGATCAACCACACACACTTTCACACATGGCGTTTCAATATCGCGGCCGAATTCGTCCATCACTTCATTCTAAAATAAAAAACCGGGGCAAAAACCCCGGCACCGACGGTTTAAACAAAACAGCGTCAGTTCTTCAATGTTAAAACACCGTTTTCAGATTTAAAACTGGAAAGCTTAGATAAAAAGCTCATGCCAAGCAAAGTTCCGTTCAAGGCACCTTCAGGCAACACCATCGCATCAACATCATCAACGCGCACATTGTCAATTTCCACGCGGTCCAGCTTGGCACGCGCTGCTTTCACTTGGCCGTTTGCAGTGAAAACTGGAACGTCAAAATTCAATGAATGTGGATGAAGCCCCACTTTTTCAGCGTCTTCATAGCTTAGGGCCACAGCGCTGGCGCCCGTGTCGACAACAGCTTGCACATTGGTATTATTGATTGAAACGGTAACGAAATAATGGCCGTTCTCACCGCTTTTAAGTTCAGTGGCAGCATAAAATTGAAGCGTTGGTGGTGTTTTTCCCAAATTGCTGAGCCCCGGAAAGCCGGCACTGATCGTTAACAGCAACGCTAAAGCAACGCTTGGCAAAGGCCCAGTATGACGCATAACCCACTCCCAACACTCTTGTGGGGCCATAATTAGTGCGCTGTTCATCACAAACGATTTACAGCGAAAATGAATTGGAAATCTGGGTTAATGATGCGTTGGAAATTTGGGTTAATGATGTGTTGAAACAAACACCGCCAACATTCCCATTTCGCTCAACACTTGCACCGCGCCACAAATATCTCCGGTCTGCCCACCGATCAACTTGTTGGCCAAGCGCCGCATAAAACCTGTAATTGCTAATGCGATGCCCAAAGCTAAAACGCCTGCAGTGGGTGAAACATTAAGACCAGCCCACACCGTTAAAGCGCCAGCGCTGACAATTGCGCCAAGTGCTGTCACGCGGTCTGGCCGCCCGGCCAAGGCGGAAAGCCCGTCGGTGCGGGCAGACCGCGTGGCCCATAAGAGATCAACCACCATCGCCCTTGAAAAAGCACCACATGCCGCAGTGATCAAAATAATCTGCAACGGGGGCTCTTGAAGCAGCGCCTCGAATACTCCGGCCCGCATAAGAATTAAAACACCCAATGCGCTGGCGCCATATGTGCCAATGCGGCTGTCTCGCATAATTTCCAAACGGCGATCACGCGTTCGGCCACCAAAAAGCCCATCGGCTGAGTCGGCAAAACCATCTTCATGCAATGCGCCTGTGAGAAAAAATCCAAAACCAATCACCAAACCTGCCGTCATCAAAGCTGGCAAATGCAAATAGCTGAGCGCTATCAGAACCAAGCCGTTCATCGCCCCAATCAAGGCCCCGGCCAAGCCAAAACACCGCATGGCCAAGGCCAAAGGTTGCGGGTCAATGGTGCGGGCAAAGGGAATGGGCAACCTTGTTAAAAACTGCAAACTGACCAACAGTTCAGCAATCGGCCGCCAGCGGCCAACAGTAGGTATTTCGCTTGATGAATTGTCGCTCATAACAAATTGTTTAGCCGTTTTTCTGCCAACGTGTGATAGACGCATCGCGCAGTTTGAAGCAAGTAAATAGGAAACCTTTATGACATCTGGAATGCCATTCGACGATATTCGCGCCCTCATCAAATCTATGCCTGGCCCAGATTTAGAGGCAGCAGCCAAAACCCGTGCGCGTGAGGCTACTTTGACAAAGCCGCCCGGTGCCTTGGGCACGCTTGAAAGCATTTCAGAATTTGTGGCCACATGGCAGCATAATTATCCACCCAAGGCAGATCGCACCGTTGTTGCCGTTTTTGCAGGCAATCATGGCGTTGTGGCCCAAGGTGTGGCGGCATATCCACAGGCTGTGACTGCGCAAATGGTTTCAAACTTTCAAAGTGGTGGCGCTGCTGTCAACCAGATTTGCAAAACTTTTGATCTGGGCTTGAAGGTTTTTGAATTGGCCTTGGAACAACCCACGGCAGATTTTACGCAAGAGCCAGCGTTGAGCGAGAAGGATTGCGCTGCCACCGTCGCCTATGGCATGGAAGCCATTGCGGGCGGTTGTGACGTGCTCTGCATCGGTGAAATGGGCATTGGCAACACAACGGTTGCCGCGGCCTTGGCCTGCGCCTTGTTTGGCGGTGAACCTGAACAATGGGTTGGTCCCGGAACGGGCGTTGATGCTGAAGGCATCAAACGCAAGGCAGATGCAGTGCGCCGTGGCTTGGCTTTGCACAAAAGCCATTTGCAAGATCCGCTGGAAGTTTTACGCAGGCTTGGTGGGCGTGAATTATCTGCCATGGCGGGCGCCATCTTGGCGGCGCGATTGCAGAACATTCCGGTGTTGATTGATGGCTATGTGGCCACAGCTGCCGCCGCTGTGTTATTCAAAGCTGACCCACATGCATTGGATCATTGCATGGCGGCGCATTGTTCGGCTGAACCTGCACACAAACTGCTTCTCGAAAAAATTGGCAAAGTTCCGCTGTTGGATTTGGGCATGCGCTTGGGTGAAGGTTCAGGTGCTGCATTGGCTGCAGGAATTCTGAAAGCCGCGGTTGCTTGCCATAACGGCATGGCTAGTTTTGAAAGTGCAGGCGTTTCCAACAAAGAAAGTTGATCAGCCTGTCAGCGAAATTAAACGCCGCTGCGATTCACTTAGACTTTCAGTCTCGGAATAAAGGGCTCCACGCGGGCCTGAGAGAACGCGCTTGGGCGGAAACACGCAAATAACTGTGGTGCCCATGCCCGTGGCGCTTTGAATTGTCACACGGCCATCGTGAAGTTCCATAATTCCGCGCACGATTGAAAGGCCAAGGCCAGCGCCTTCAACAGCTTTGGTGGTTGCCAATCGGCCGCGTGTGAAAGCTGAAAGCGCCAAGGCTTGTTCTTCAAACGGAATGCCAGGCCCATTGTCTTCCACCGTCAATTGGGCTGAGCCATCGGACAGGCGTTTTGCACGCATGGCCACTTTGCCATTACGCGGCGTAAATTTCACAGCGTTCGTTAAAAGATTAATTGCGATTTGTTGAATGGCGCGGCCATCGCCCAAAATTTTTGGTAAGTTGGCATCAACAAAAAGTTCAACAGTAATATTTTTTTGCGCCGCGTTAATCTCAAGCAAATGCTTGGCATGAAGCAAGGGCACGGAAAGATTGACCGGTTCTTCCGAAATTTCACGGCGGCCTGCCTCGATGCGCGAAATATCAAGAATGTCATTGATCAAGCCCAAGAGATAACGGCCAGAACTGTTGATATCACCCGCATAGTCGCGATAGGTGTTGTTGGTGATTGGCCCAAAAAGCTCACGCTGTAAAATTTCTGAAAAACCTAAAATCGCATTGAGTGGTGTACGCAGTTCATGGCTCATGTTGGCTAAGAACGCTGTCTTAGACGAATTTGCTTTTTGAGCATTTTGCTTTTCTTGTTCAGCTTTGTCGCGGGCCTGTTGTAGCTCATCAATCAAAATATCTTTTTGATTGCGGAAAATGATCATGTCTCGCGCCGTGCTTTGCAACTGTCGCGCAATGAAAAGAAAAAACACTTCGAGTGTTATAAAAATTCCAGCCAAGCTAAGATAAACTTGGTCATGCTGGGTGATGCAGCGCAGCGCAACGCCAATTGTCATCACGCCCGTTCCGGCAATCAACACTGGCATAAAATTGCTGACCACCAAAAAGCGTACAGCGCTGACTGCCATCACTGCGGCCACTAAAAATGCGCCTTGGGCCGAATCCGTTTCAGGCCAAAAGAAAAACAATGGTACCACCCAAAACACACCCTGCATCAATTCAGATGCGGCGATCATGCCAATCCATTCGCTTTGAGCGGAATCGTCTCGTACGCGTTTGAAATAAAGTCGGCACAAATAAAGTTGCAAGACATTGCAACCCACGACGCCAACAAACCAACAAAAAACGCTTCCAAAGGAATTCCACATCATAGCGGTTGCACTCAGCACAAGTGCTATCACGGGCATGGTGGGCGCCAGTGTCATTTGGTTGCGCAAAAACATTTCAAGCAACTCACGTTGCCAAGGTGTTTCGTCTTGATGGGGCAAAGAATAATCTTCGTCTTCCACCGTTGGTGATGAATCCCATCCCAAAAACGAAGCGATTTTGGAGCAGGTGGTGCTGATCAATGTTGTAAGATTTAGCATGTGAGCCCGAAACATTTCAAAATTTAACAATCTTGATAACCATCAATCCCTAAGGGTTGCTTTGAAAGAATGGTAAAGATTGAGACAAAACGCATTGCGGCCTATAGGCTGGCCCAAGACGAACCGACAGATTTACTAAAAGGAAACTATAATGACTGACATCACGAAAGACATAGTTTTGGCTGAGTTAAAGCGCATCGCAGCACCAGATGGCCGGGGCAATATCGTAAGTGCTGGATTGGTGTCGGATATTGCTATCCAAGATGGTCAAGTGATGTTTGCGCTTAATGCTGATCCACAACATTTAAAGGCGATGGAACAGCTTCAGGCCTTTGTGCAACAGGCCGTTGCCAAGTTGCCCGGTGTAAAAAAAGCCATGATAGCGTTAACAGCAGAACGCAGCCCAACGCGTGAGCCGGGCCCCAAAGCCCAAGCTGCCCAAACTGTGCGGGGTGTTGAAGGTGTTAAACATCTCATTGCGGTTGCATCAGGCAAGGGCGGTGTTGGCAAATCCACAACTGCCATTAATTTGGCTTTGGCATTTAAGGCCAACGGCCTGCGCGTGGCGGTTCTGGATGCCGATGTTTATGGTCCGTCTATGCCCAAGCTGTTTGGTATAACCGGAAAGCCCGAAGCTTCTGATGCAACAGGCAAGCGTATGAAACCCATGTCTCGCTTTGGCATTGAAGTGGCTTCCATTGGATTTTTGGTTGACGAAACCACGCCCATGATTTGGCGTGGGCCCATGGTGATGTCAGCCTTGACACAATTGTTGCGCGAGGTGGCATGGAGCCAAACTGACGTGATGGTGATCGACATGCCCCCGGGCACTGGCGATGCGCAACTCACCCTTGCCCAACAGTCGCCACTTTCAGGCGCAGTGATCGTATCAACGCCGCAAGACTTGGCATTGATTGATGCACGAAAGGGCTTGAATATGTTCAAAAAGGTCAATGTGCCGGTTTTGGGCCTGATTGAAAATATGAGTTATTTCATCTGCGATGGCTGTGGCAAACGTCATGAGATTTTCAGCCATGGCGGTGCTAAGGCCGAGGCTGAACGTTTGGGTCTGCCGTTTTTGGGCGAAATTCCGCTCGACCCACAAATTCGCGAGCGTTCCGACGCAGGCGAACCCATCGTTGCAACTTTGCCCGATTCACCCCACACGGCTATCTATCGAAAAATTGCTGAAACCCTGTGGCAAGCCATGGAAAGTGGTTCAGGCATGAAGCCAGCGCCACGCATGGTTTTTGGCGAATAGGCTTCTGGCCACAGCCGTTAACACATGTTAACCCTGTGATATGTAGAAAGCGACATCGGCCAGACTTGGCTTGATTCGCCAATTGTGGAGGGGCACTGATGTCTAACCTTATGAAATTATTCGGCCTTGTTTTGATTTTGGCTGGCGCTGCCATTGGTGCGCTGACATATTATTCGCCCGGCAAAATGGATGTGCTGGGAATAAAGTTTGACAGTGCTGCAATTTTCTTTGTTGGTGGCGTATTGGCTTTAGGCTTGGCTGGTGTGATGGATCGTTTGGGAATGTCTCAACGTGCATCAAGATCAAGCGCAGTTTCAGTTTCATCTGAAAGTGAAACAGCGCCACTGCCTGTGCCTGCCTCAATTCCAAATTTTGGCCGCAAGGCCGCTGAAGCAACTGCCGCCACCGCTGCTGTTGCAGCAGCCGGTGCTGCCATGGCTGAAACTGCCAAAAGCAAGATAACCGAAACTTCGATGAAGCCTGCCCAAACATCGGTTGCTGAAACAATCAGTGCTCTCGAACAAGCCAAGGCTGACGTTCTCAAGTCCATGGGCGGAATGGACGCCATGACATCGGCAGCGCCAGAGTCTGCGCCTATTGAACCCGAAAAAGCAATTGCCGCAGAACCTGCAATGGCTGCCGCCGAGGCAGATGTTGAAGAAGAAGGCGAACTGTTTGTTGTTGAAGAAAAAGTTATTCGCGGAAGACCAGCGCGCATTCTTTCAGATGAAACGGTTGAAGCCGAAACGGTCGAAGGCTGGATGCGGTTTGAAAACCTGGAACACCTCAACGAATATCTTGATTCAGTGGAAGAGCAGGGGGCCTGATAGCAGGCCTTCAACGAACTTCTAAAACACTGGTCTTAGAGCCACGCACAACATCGCTGGTGATTGCGCCTTTAAAAATGCGGTGCCAGCGTGAGCGGCGTTCTTCGCTGACCACGACTGTTCCATAATTTGCACTGAACTTCACAATCTCTGCGGCAATGTCACCAATTGCAACATGAATGTGAGGCACTGAAATTTTCATGGCTTTCAGCAACGCTTGCGCATTGGCCACCGCCTCTTGCGCGGCAGCGCGCGCGGCTTCATTGGGGCCAACGGCCAAAAGCGAAATGGGCTCGCCCATCATGTGCGCCAACACGGCGGCCCTGCGCACAGATTGCATGGCGCGCGATGTGCCATCCGTACAAATCAGAAAGCCGCGCTTATCTGCATTTTCGCGCACGATCAAAACCGAACAGGGTGCCATTGAAGACACCGTTTGCACCACACCTGAACCAAAGAACGCCTTGAACTCGGAACGCCAGCGCGAGGGTTCACCCAAGATCATCAAATTATAAGGCCCCAACTCATATTGATCGAGAATGCCCACCGCCACATCTGGTGCTGTTTTTAATTTCAACACCACGCTTTTGCCGGTGGGCGATTTATATTCGGCCTTGTTGTCGCCAGCAGGGTCGCCCCACGCATCTTGGTGGTCAATCTCGCGTTCCCAACTGAGAACGTCTATTCCCTCTTCTTTCAAAACATCGAGCGCGCGTTTCAAATGGGTCACGCCGGGCAATTCAAATCCAGCGTCCATCATATTTTGCCGTGCCAGTCGCACCTGCAATCCGCCAGAATGAAGCCCTTGATCAATCGGGCGCACAAACAAAATGATAATATCGCTATCATCTGTCACCGCAATACGTGCAGCTTGGCGCACAGTAATCAGGCTTTCTTCCGTGCCATTGATGCAGGCCAAAATGCGAAAGCGATTGCGCCTTTGCGCCCGCAAATTCGCAATGGTTTTTTGCACCGCCGCTTCCTGGCGCACTGGCAAAACACTGCGGTTAAAAAATTTCATGGCAGCAACGGCCAGTAATATTGCGACGTCAGAAGCAAAACCGCAAATGACAAAATCATCATACGAATGCCGATTTTAAAAAAGTCAGAACTTTTCAAATAACCTGATGCATAAATAATCGTAAAAGCCGGTTGGGCCGCAGGCGTTAAATATCCGAAGGCAGAAGAAATTGCCGCCAAAAAACCAATCCTTAAAGGGTCATGCCCACTGGCCACGGCAGTTTTTAAAACGATCGGTGCCAAAACCGCAACGGCGGCACCGGCCGTCATAGTATTGGACACAAAAATCGTCAGCAATGAAATTGCACTGTCAAAGGCCCAGCCGCTAGTTGCGCCCATAACAGTCAAGCCCTGCAAGGCGCTGGTTGCCACCCATTCGGCAGCACCCGATGATTTCATTTCAATGCCCAGCGAAATGGCGGCCGCATAAAGCAACACCACGCCCCAATTCACGCCTGCGTTAATATCCTCCCAACGCACCAGCCCGAAAATTAAAAATGCCGCTGTGCCACCAATGGCAATAACGCCCAAGCCCAATGTGGATGAAAATGTAACCCAACATAAAATGGTAATGACAAAGATCAAAATCGTCATCCATTCAGAACCGCGCATCGGCCCTTGCATCGACACTTGGGTGCGCAAACGACTGATGGCGCGCGTCATGTCCGTTGTTTCTGGCTTGAATGTTAAAATCAAAAGCAGCGTTACAAACGGCAAGCGCAACAGAAACATTGGAAAGGCATAAATTGCCCAATGCAAATAATCCATCAAATATCGCTGTGTGGCAGGGTCTGCCGCATTATAAAAAAAGTCTTTCCAATAGCTGATCATAATGGCGTTGCGAGCACCCCCAGATGGTGTGGCCACACCCGCGATGGAACAGCCGTAGGAAATTGAAAATAAAATAACCGCTGCAAGATTGTGGATTTTTTTCGGGTCGTTTGATGTGAGCGTAATCAACGTCACGCCAACGGGCAACATCATGGCGGCGACCGTGTGTTCACCAATAAAGGCGGCCAGCGTTCCGCACACAACGGTTATGCCAAAGCTGATCCAATAGACATTGGTGCCCGTCATCCGAACAATCCACCAGGCGATGCGTTTGTCCAGCCGCTGTTTTACAACAGCCACGGCCAACATCAATGATCCCATGATGAACAAAACCGAATCTGTCATCAGGCTTTGGGCCACTTTGGTGGGATCGAGTTTCAGCAAAATCACTTCGCCCACAATGATGAGCAAGGGCACGGTAGGCAAAGGCACGGCTTCGCTCACAAACAATATCGTCGCCATCAGCGACATGCACAACACAATCTGCCCTTGGTGGTTCAGCCCCGAAGGCGTCGGTGCCGCCATAAGCGCAAAGCCCAGAAACATGGCAATGATAAACCAGCGGCGTTTCCACAGCAGAGAAAAATCAATCGAGCTGCGCCAATAAATATAGCGTTGATAGCCACGCCTGCGAAACCGACTAAGCCGTGACGAAGCCTCACGCGCCTGCAAACTGTCGCGTGCCAGAAGAAATTGTGCTTTGGTCTGGTCAGTGCTCATAAGGTGGCTTTGCTCTTATCCCCGTTCTTGGGCTAAACC
>JANXRO010000239.1 GCA_025356765.1 Hyphomicrobiales bacterium
CATGGGAACGCCCATATCTGCCCGGTCTGTTAACGTGATCAAAGCGGAAAATTGATGAATGCCAATTTGAATTTCTGTTTCAATCACGGCGCGCTTTTCAACGGCACCATTCGAACTTTTGATGCGCTTCACATCAACCAATCGGCTTTCGCAGCGTTTATTTTTTCCTGAAAGCACAAGTGTGAATGAGACACTGCGGGTCTGAATTGAAAGATCTTCCGCATGAAGTGCGGCCATGCGTGCACCCGTGTCAATCTTCGCAACAAGATGGCCCGGCCCCAAAAGCGGAAAGGCAATATTCTCCTTCCACCCGATCAGGGGCAAGGCGTAAAGTGTTGGGCGAATAACCGTCATGGCCCAAACTAATGCGACGGATCGAGAAAGCCAAGACGTGTTATAACTTCAAGAAAATATGAAGCAGAAAAGCCTGAAACCGCAAATTTCGATTTCAGGCTTTGAATTGTGCTTATGCTTTAATGAACATGTCTTCAACGTAATCCCAGTTCACCAAGCTATCGACAAAGGCCTCCAAATATTTTTGGCGGGCATTGCGATAGTCGATGTAATAGCTGTGTTCCCAAACATCACAGCCCAAAATCGGTGATGCGCCGTGCATCAATGGGTTTTCGCCATTGGGTGTTTTCATAATTGCAAGCTTGCCGTCTTTCTTGGCAATCCAGCACCAGCCTGAACCAAATTGGGTAAGGCCAGCTTGCACAAAATCGGCGCGCATTTTGTCATAGCCGCCCAGATCAGAATCAATGGCCGCCATCAATTTGGCAGAAATCTTTTTGCCGCCACCGTTTGGTTTCATCCAATTCCAGAAGTGATTGTGATTATAATGTTGGCCCACATTGTTGATGAGGCCAGCAGCCTTTTCGGCAAATGCCTTCTTGCAAATCTCTTCGATAGAAAGCGAAGCAAGGGGTGAATCTTTCAACAAATTGTTGCCGTTGGTCACATAGGCCATGTGGTGTTTGTCGTGATGGAACTCTAAAGTTTCCTTCGACATAAATGGGCCAAGTGCATCATAAGCATAAGGCAGGGCGGGCAGTTCTAAAGCCATGGTTTTTCTCCGTTTGTGTGATGGAAACTCTCTAAACGCATAAACCACCAGAAGCAAGAAAACGCCGTTTCAACTCCCAGCAGTTAAAATTAAAAACCTATATAATAAAATATTCCTTGACATCGTACGGTTGAACAGCTATATGTTCCTATAATCCAGCATAGGGTCAAAAGTTCCGCTCATTCCAGCCGACAAGTCTTGCAAGCCAACGAAGACGACGTTGAAGGATAGTGAAACGATTCACCCCTTGCGCTTTTTCCATTCTGGTTTTTCTTTGCGTGGTGGGGGGTTGCCGGTGGCGATCATTTCTTTCAAGGCGCGCTCATATTCGGGTGTGCCGGGGCGTTCTTTTTTGAGTGAGCCTTTTTGAGAGGGATCATATTTTGGTTTGCGAGCCTTATCGAATTTTGGTTTTTCACCGTCAGCATGGGGCTTACGATCTTCATAAGCGCCGCCATCTGAAGGTTTGCGGGCTTTGTCGAACTTTGGTTTGAAAGAACGTTTTTCGCCCGATTGTTCAGGAGCGCCAGCCATCAATTCAATTTTGACATCATCTTCAGTCTGGCTTTTGGCGGCGGTGATGAATTTGGCCACCATGGCATTGGCAATTTCAAACCGTGTTTCATGTTCAGAAATTTTAATGGCGCCAATATCAGGCTTGGTTACTTTGCCGCGCCTGCAAATCATGGGCAGCAACCACTTTGGATCAGCGTTTTGTTTGCGGCCAATGTCCATGCGGAACCATGAAAAATCGCGCGGGCCAGAATCGCGTTCAAAGCGTTTGGATTGTTTGAAGCTGTCGCTTTCACGGCCAGGGCCTGGGTCAAATACATCTTCAGCAGCAGGTAAGCGCGAGCGATAGATACGCACCAAAGCAGCAGCAATATCTTCCGGTGAACGCGAGGCCAAAACCAGCTTGGCCATTTCCAAATCTTCTTCAGATGAAGGCGCGGTGAGAATCGGATCCATCATCATGCGCTGTTGATCAAGCTTGCGAATATCTTCGGCTTGGGGAACGCCACCCCAGACTGGCAGAACACCAGCTTCGCGCAACAGCCGTTCGGCCTTGCTGCGGCGCGACAAGGGAACCAGCACAACGCTAACGCCCTTTTTGCCTGCACGCCCGGTGCGGCCAGAGCGATGCTGCAAAATTTCAGCATCATTCGGCAGATCAGCGTGGATCACCAGATTAAGGTTGGGAAGATCAATGCCACGAGCGGCCACATCGGTTGCCACACACACGCGCGCGCGGCCATCACGCAACGCTTGTAAAGCATGGTTGCGTTCGCCTTGGCTGAGTTCGCCTGAAAGATTAACAGCGTGAAAACCACGCTCCGACAATGTGGCATGCAAATGTTTTACATGTTCGCGCGTGTTGCAAAACACAATGGCACTTTGCGATTCAACAAAGCGCAAAACGTTAACAACTGCATGTTCCACTTCATTGGGCGCAACACGCATGGCGCGATATTCAATATCAGCATGCGCACGGCTTTCGCCCAAGGTTTCAATGCGCAGGGAATTTTTCTGATAGCGCTTGGCTAAAAGCGCAATGGGCTTTGGCATGGTCGCGGAAAACAATAATGTGCGCCGCGTTTGCGGTGTTGCTTCCAATATAAATTCAAGATCTTCACGAAAGCCAAGATCAAGCATCTCATCAGCCTCATCCAGCACAACGGCTTTCAGTGCTTTGATATCAAGAACGCCTCGCTCTAAATGATCACGCAACCGGCCAGGTGTGCCCACAATAATATGTGCGCCATCATGCAACTGCCGCCGCTCACGCTTCGGGTCCATGCCGCCAACGCAAGAGAGAATGCGCGCACCAGTGTGGGCATAAAGCCAGGTCAATTCACGTTCAACTTGCATGGCAAGTTCGCGCGTGGGGGCAACAATCAACGCCACCGGACTTGCGTCCATTGGAAAACGATCAGCATCGCCCAGCAATGTTTTTGCAATGGCCAGGCCATAGGCTACGGTTTTGCCAGAACCGGTTTGGGCCGAAACCACCAGGTCACGCCCTTCGGCTTTGTCTTCCATAACCGCCATTTGCACGGGCGTTGGTTCATCATATTTGCGCTCTATAAGCGCACGTGAAAGGCTGTCTATTGTTTGAGGAAATGGCAAGGGATCTGCTTTATCTGAAATGAATGGGCGTGTTCACATAACACATGAGCCGTGCGGTTAGCACCAATGGCGCAAAAGTGCAAAGGTGAGGGCCTTAAGCGGCATTTTCCTTCACAAAGCTTGCAATTTCACTTAGAAAAATTTGGCCGAACTGTTGTTGCTTCGCCTCACCCACGCCATGCACTTCTCCAAAATCCCAGCGCGTTAATGGCCGTTTGTCGGCCATATCAATCAAAGTGCGATCAGCAAAAATAACATAGGCCGGAACACCGCGAGATTTTGCCAAGCGCATGCGCAGGGCTTTAAGCCGCAACAGCAAGCTTTCAGCCCGCGCATCCATTGCTGTGGAGGCGGGGGCACGATCTTTCCTCTGTGTACGGATGGTTAATCGTTCTGCGCTTTGGTCAACACTGCCAAAGCCCAAACACATATCGCAGTTGTTGCAAGGCACGGAAGTTTCACCAAAATATTTGAGCAACAATTGCCGCCTGCATGTGTTGGCATCAGCATAATTCACCAAGCTGTTTAAACGCTTTTGCTGTTGCTTGATAAATTTTTCTTCGCCACCTTCATTGTCAATAAATTTGCGGCGCATCATCACGTCTTGCATGCCAAAAATCATATGGGCATCAGCCATTTCACCGTCTCGACCAGCGCGGCCAATTTCCTGGTAATAAGCATCCAGTGTTGCGGGCAAATCGACATGGAAAACAAAACGCACATCGGGCTTATCAATGCCCATGCCAAAGGCGATTGTGGCGCACATGATAATGCCTTTTTCAGCCATAAAAATGTTCTGATGTTCGGCGCGTGTTTCGGCCGAAAGCCCCGCATGATAAGCATAGGCTTGATAGCCTTCGTCGCGCAATTCTTCGGCGCATTGTTCGGCTTTTTTGCGCGACAATGCATAGACAATTCCACTTTCGCCTTTGCGGCCCTTTAAAAAATCCAACAATTGCTTACTGGCATTGGTTTTGCGCTCAACCGATAATTTAATATTCGGCCGATCAAAGCCCGAAACAAACACATCAGCACTTCCGCCGAATAGCTTCTTCACCATATCTTGGCGCGTGGCTTCATCTGCTGTTGCGGTGAAAGCCCCAATGGGAACATCGGGAAACACAGATTTCAGATTTTGCAAAGCATCATATTCAGGCCGAAAAGATGCGCCCCATTGCGAAATGCAATGCGCCTCATCAACGGCAATCATAGCCACATTCAAGCGCTGCAGTGCGCTGATCATGCGGTCTGTCATCAAACGTTCGGGTGCCAAATATAAAATGCGCACGGCACCCGAAGCCACGCGTTGCCAAATTTCTACATTCTCTTCGCGTGTTGCTGCAGAATTAATTGTTTCTGCTGCAACACCTGAAAGCTTCAATGCCGCCACTTGGTCTTGCATCAAAGCCACCAAGGGCGAAACCACTATGGTCAAAGCATTTTTGACCAAAGCCGGAATTTGAAAACATAAAGACTTGCCTGCACCCGTGGGCATGACTGCCAGAACATTGCGTCCCGCCAACAAGCTGTCAACAATGGCTTCTTGGCCCGGCCTGAATGCATCATAACCAAACACATCGCGCAGAATTTTATGCTTGGCCAAAAGTCAGTTTCCCCAACACAAGCGTGAATGAATCACGCATATGTCTTGGGCATATCAGGCGGCACGCAGCAAGGGAATGCCCATCGCGGCCATGCTAAAAGTTGCCGCCATGAGAATGATGCATAGGACAGCGGTTCCTGCAACCATCCACCTGTTGCCGCTGAGTGCGGCAAGCGGAATGGCCTGCGTTGCATGAAGCCCGATGAAATGTGCCACGCGCAAATCTCCGCCCGTTGTGCTCCAATGAAAAAATGCAAGGCCATTGGCGTCGTTCATATCGCCGCCGATCCAATGGCTGGTGTGGCTTGAAAGATATGCGCCTGCAAATGTTCCAAGAAGTGCCCCTAACATCAAAGCCACACCCGCCGCTTCGCGCAATACATCGGCCCTACGCTGTTGCCAAACGCGCCAGCCCACAAATGCGCTTGTGCCTGTTAACGTGATGGCACCAAGGCCCATTACCCCATACATGATGGCGGCAAATGGCGTGCTTTGGTTGAAGTGCGATGCCTCGCCGCGTGAGGCGCGAAAAATCATATAGGTCATTTCGATGGCCAAAGCGGCAATGAACATCAGCGTTGCTGTTTTCACGCCACGTGCAGGTTTTTGCAGCAATGATAAGCCCCAAGCCACAGTGAGGGCCTGCAAGGCGAGCGACAGAAAAAACTTCGCAGGTTTTTCCCAAACGCTGACACCGGCAATCATCCGCGCATCAACCAGAGGAAGTGCAAAACAAATCAACACGCCAAACAACATCGCGATTGAACACCACCACAAAAGCGCTGAGCCGCGCTTGGCAGCTTTCAACACATGAGCAATTGCAAATTCTTCGCGCATCACACAGCCCGCACTTTTTGAAATGCAACGAGAACAATTTGAAAACCAAAATATCCGATGGGGCCAAACAAGAATGTGACTGGAAGCAAGGCGATGAGAAATAACCGCGAAAAACCACCATCCATAATACGCTTGGCAATATTGGCACCCATAAACAAATCAAACGCCAGATAATGTACCCACCCCGCAAGCGCGGCCCATTGGTAGGTGAACAGTTTTTGTACATTGGCCAAGCTGTCAAAGCCGCCTTCAGCCTTTGACCAGAAAAATATGATCAGCGCCGTATAAACAAACGACAGAAAAATGGGGAACACTTGGCCCGCAATCACATCGCGCCACAGGGGCTTTTTGAAAACAATCCCCGCTGCCAAAATAATCCAACCCAAAAGTGCAATGGGGTTGGCAATTTGAAATACTTGATCTGCTGTCACGTTGATCTCCATCTTGACAATGTAAACATATTGAACAATTTAAGATGACAGTGTCAAGATATATTTTTACATTGTCAAGATAGTGGCGCTGGCCTATGTTCTCCCTGTGGCTAAAACCAAGTATCATCATGGCGATCTCTATCAACAGCTGCTCAACGCGGGTGAACAGGCTTTGGCAGAAATGCCCTTGGATAAAGTATCGCTGCGCGAAATTGCCAGAAGGGCTGGGGTTTCCCATGCTGCACCCAAACACCATTTTCCAACAACGGGCCATTTATTGGGTGAAATTGCGGCGAGGGGCTATCAGACTTTTGTGAAAGCCTTGGGTGAAGCTGCCGATTCTGCGCAAGAACAAACGCCTCAATCCCGCCTTCACGCCATGGGCCGGGCCTATCAACGCTTTGCTGAAAGCCATGCGGCGGCCTATCAATTGATGTTTGGTGGTGCAGGCCATTGCGCCATGACACCAAACTTGGTTGCTGCGTCTTTTGCAGCGTGGAACCAGCTTTATGATTCTGTTTTGCCCATTGTTGGTGCGGGGCGCGCCAATGCGGCGGCTTTGCATATTTGGTCGGCATCGCATGGCCTTGCCATGTTGAAGCTTGCAAACCGGCTTCCGCCATTTGTAGCCAAGCACAATGTTGAAGAACAGGAATTGCAAATTATGCTGGCAGGCTTGGCGGCAGAATGATGGACGTGACAACCGTTGTGTTTTTGGCGGCGGCCGCATTCATTGCTGGCTTTGTGGATTCCATCGCGGGTGGCGGCGGGCTTATCGCTTTGCCAGCCTTGCTCATTGCGGGGTTTGATCCTGTTTCCGCTTTGGCCACCAACAAG